>JAUNBO010000032.1:7245-10464 GCA_030527065.1 Bacillota bacterium
GCCAGCAGCTGGATCCAGTCCAGATGGGTTTCCGTTCCCCGGCTTTCTATGTCCAGCTCCATGGCCTTTTCCAGGGCTTCATAGGGAACGTCAAAATCCACCCATTTGATGACGCCGTTGTCCTTCCCCGTCAGCAGGGACCGCCCCTCTGCCCGGGCATAGGCAAAAAGAACCAGGGCCGCCAGCAGCAGCAGCGCCAGGATCAAAAATGCCCCCTTCCGGAAACTGTGTCTTTGCGAGCTGTGCTTTTGCCTCACCGGGAGCGCCTCCGTAAAAATGGTTTAAACGCCGGCTTCCCAGCCGAAGCCGCCGCTTTTACAAAATATGTGGAGAAAACAGGAGGCAGAACCTTACATTTTCCCGAAATCCACAAGGGCCCATCAAGAAACCATCACAAAAGGGGGGCATAATGAAAGCGTGGAAAGCCTTCAATGATAAACCTCCTCTGCCTCAGGGCAGAACCGGCGGGCCCGGCCCTGCAGACGGCCCGCCGGTCCGGAAAAGCCTTTTTCCTTCATACCTGCCGGCCAAAGCCAGTCTACCCATACTGCTCCTTTTTTCGGCAGGTTCCTTTCCAAAAACGGCGTCTATCCTTTCAGACGCCGTTTTCTTTCTGCGTTACTTTTCACGGAGCCGGGAATCTTTGTGCTTTTCCAAAGGAAAAAGCCGTGGTACAATGGGGATGTCTCCGGCGGCCGGACAGCAGCCGGGACAAATTTGTGATAGAATGTTTTTTACCGCATATGAAATAAAGGAGAGAAGGACATGAGTTACGTACCCACCATGGAACAGGCCAGAGAGATCTTAAAGAAGTACAACAAGGAAGAGTTTCACCTGCGCCACGGAGAGATCGTTTCCGGAGTGCTGCGCTATTTCGCAAAGGAATACGACCCGGAACGGGAAGAATTCTGGGCCGTGGCGGGGCTTCTCCACGACCTGGATTTTGAACAGTACCCGGAGGAGCACTGCGTGAAGGGCCAGGAGCTCATGAAGGAACTGGAGCTGGACGAAGGCCTGATCCGCTCCGCCATGAGCCACGGCTGGGGCTGCACCGGCGTGGACATAAAGCCGGAGGCTTTTATGGAGAAGATCCTTTTCGCAACAGACGAGCTGACGGGGCTCATAGGCGCAGTGGCCATTATGCGGCCTTCCAAAAGCGTGGACGACCTGGAGCTGAAATCCGTCAAAAAGAAGTATAAAACCCCCGCCTTTGCGGCAGGCTGTTCCCGGGAGATCATTCAGCAGGGCGCCGATATGCTGGGCTGGGAGCTGGACGACCTGATCAGCCGCACCATCCTGGCCATGCGCAGCATGAACCCGGAGGCCGGCTTATAATGTAGAGAGGATGGACGCCGCCATGGGCTTTCTCACCTTGTTTCTCATTGCTTTGGGCCTGGCCATGGACGCTTTCGCCGTATCTGTTTCCAACGGGATCTGCCACAGGAACGCCGGCGGCCGCCAGGCTCTGGCGGCGGGGCTCACCTTTGGGCTTTTTCAGGCCGGGATGCCTTTGCTGGGCTATTTTGCAGGCAGCACCATCAGCGGCGCCATGGAGGCTCTGGACCACTGGATCGCCCTGATTCTCCTGTCCTTTATCGGGGTCAACATGATAAAGGAGGCGGTGAAGGAGCTGCGCCGCCCGGAGGAAAGGGACTGCCGGAAAGAAACAGGGGGCCTGAAAGCCCTGCTCCTTCAGGGCGTCGCCACCAGCATAGACGCCTTTGCCGTAGGCGTGGGCTTTGCCTTTCTGAACACCAACATCTTCACCGCCGTGGCCCTCATAGGGATCATCACCTTCTGCACCAGCTTCGCCGGCGTTTTTGTAGGAAAGAAATTCGGCAGCCTCTTCAAACAAAAGGCGGAAATTTTCGGAGGCTGCATCCTGATCTTCATCGGAGTAAAGATCTTTTTAGAGCATACGGTTTTTTAGAGAAACAAACTGCGGCGGGCAGAAAGCAAGGGGCCCTTTTGGGTGTACCCGGCGTTTTTGCCGGTGAAAAGGGCTGCGAACGGGAAGGGGCCTGTGCCGCCCTCAGGATCCGCTGCGCTCCTCATAGACCCACCTGACAAAATCTCCTTCCTGAAGGATGTGCTCCGAGGCGTTTCCTTCAGGGATCTCATCGTTGACATAGCAGACCCAGACCCAGTCATCCCCCAGATCTCCTTCAAAGACGTCGTTGATCCCGATGATGGAAAGGCCCTCCTGATCCGGGGCCACCACCATCATGATCTTCTCTCCGAAGCTGACGCTGGCGTCCAGGAGGCTGGTCCCGGCAGAGACCTCATGAGAGGCTTCCAGCTGGTCCCGCAAAGAGCCTTCCGGCCACTCAAAGCGGAGGGTTACCGTAATGGTTTCTCCCTCCGGCGTTTCTCCCGGCTCTCCGTTTTCTGCCGGGGTCCCCTGCTCCTCTGTTTCCGTATCTGTGTCCGGGCCGGCGGTGGCTTCCCCTCCGGCGGTGCAGCCGGCAGCCAGGGCCAGGACCAGGACCAGCAGCAGTGTCAGACCTTTTTGTATCCATCTCTTATCTCTGTTTTTTTCCATGGGCAACATCCTCTCTCGTGAGCCTGTTTTCCGGCCTTACGTTACCACATTCCACTGCGGCCGTCAACCTTGTCCCCGGGCCCCGGCGGAGCCGGTCAGTACTGAAACTGAAAGCTGCGGACGATCCTGACCAGATCGTCATAGCCCTGGGCGAATTGCTCCAGGGTCTTGTTGACGGGCCCGAAGCCGTCAAACTCTTCCACTGTCATATCTCCGTAAGCCTTCCGGAAATCCGGCAGGCGTTCCAGATCTTTCAGGTAAGCTGCGGAAACAGGCTCCTGGATGTGGGCGGTCACTTCTATGTGGGCGTTGTTGAACTCTGTCTGATACTTGTGGGGGATGGTGAGGGAAAGGTCCCCGCCGATGAATTCCGTCCAGTGGCAGGGCAGCCGGAAGGCGGCGATCAGGAGCCGGGTGCGGTAAGCCTTTTCCCGATAAAGGGCATAGGCTTTTTTTGCACAGGCGACGCCGGCGTAATTCAGCGCCGCCGGGTCCAGCTCCGCCCCGTCTCTGGCCGCCACATGCTTCAACCAGTCGTCCAGGCGGCCCACCATGATGGTGCAGACAGGGTTTATGCCTTCGTTGCCGAGCCCCGCCTCTCTGCGGCGGGCCAGGGCCCGCTCCACCCGCTCCGCCACGGCCAGGGCCTGGGGCACGGAGAAGGAAACGGTGGCGTT
>JAUNBO010000032.1:10564-13549 GCA_030527065.1 Bacillota bacterium
ATGATGCGCCAGGAGATCTCGTCCTCCGATTCCTGAGGATGCTCCTGCAGCAGCCGGCGGATATCGCCGGCGTAGTGCTCCAGCTCCCGTTCCAGCACCTGCTTCACTATGACCGGGTTGGTGGTGGCCCCCACCGCTCCCCGTTCTATGGCATAACGCAGCTCCGGCAGGGAGCAGGAATCGTTCCAATAGTGGGTCTGGGGATACTTCTTTGTCATTTCCAGTAAGTTGCCGGACATTTTCATTTCACCTGTTTCTCAAATAGCCTTTCCGGGTAGGTCCCTTCTGTTTGCAGCTGCTGAATGGCCTCCGCCACGGCGGGCAGGTCTTCTTTATAGGTAACGCCGTACCAGCGGGCGGAAGAGCTGAGGACTTCTACGGTGGCCTTCCCCTCTTCTATCAGTTCATTGACGATGGCAGGCAGGAGAAATTCCCCCTTCAAAGGGTTTTCCACAAGGGCCCGGTCCAGGAACAGAGGAAAGCGCTTTTCCGCTTCCACCAGGAAGCCCCGGGAAAAGCCCCAGAAATTCATGGAGACCGGCGTATGGTCCTCCAGAGCGGTCCAGCTTTTTCCCTCATCCTCGGAAAAGCAGACGGCTCCCTCCAGCAGGGATACCCGGAACCGCTCCTGAATGCCGGTAAGGTATCCGTTTTCCACGGTACACACACCCCGGGTCACATGGCCGTGGGCCGTCACCGTATTCCGGACCTGATAGCCCACCATGGAGAAGCGGTAAAGCTCGTCGTCCTCCTGCCGGGCCAGCCGTTCATACATGACCCGGAAGGCGTCCCGGCCGTAAAAATCGTCGGCGTTGACGACGGCGAAGGGCTCGTTCAGGACCGGGGCGGCGCAGAGGACCGCATGGCCGGTCCCCCAGGGCTTGGTGCGGCCCTCCGGCGGGATCCGGCCCCCCGGAAGGTCCTCCAGCCGCTGAAACACGCAGTGGAGGGCCAGGCCGGAAGGCAGGCGCGAAAGGACCAGCTCCTGAAAGTCCTTTTCCATTTCCTCCTTGATGATGAAAACGAATTTCCGAAAGCCCTCTTGCAGGGCGTCATATAAGGAGAACATCAGGATGGGTTCTCCTTCTTTCCCGATGGGCGCCATCTGCTTCAATCCGCCGAAGCGGCTTCCCATGCCTGCGGCCATAATGACCAGTGCCGGATCTCTCATTGGCTGTCCTCCCTGACAAAAACAAAGTCTGGCGTTTCTTCTTTCCTTCCTCCATTATAGCATGATATAATCATAATACAAGAAATTGTATGGAAAGGACGAACAATTAATGAATGTGTTGACAGCGCTGCCCTTCGGCCTGTGGATGTATGCTTATCTGCATAAGATCAGCTCCTATCAGAAGCGGATCCGCCTCTACCGGGCGGAAGGAAAGCTTGCGGAGGAAAGAGAAGAGATCCGCCGGGTCCTGGGGGTCTGGAGCGGCGGCGTGAATCAGAAGGTCGGGATAGAGGTCCGGGCTTCCGGGACCGAAAACCTTCCCGGTGTTCCCGCAGTGTTCGTTTCCAACCATCAGAGCTACACGGACATCCCTGTCCTGGGACAGGTGATCGCTCCCTGCCAGCAAACGGGCTTCATGGCCAAGAGCAGCTTGCAGAAGCTGCCCCTTTACGGGCCCTGGATGGCGGACATCCGCAGCGTTTTCATCCAGAGGGACGACGCCCGCTCTTCTCTGCGGGCCATTCAGGAAGGAATCGAATTGATAGAACAGGGCTTTTCTCTGGTCCTGTTTCCCGAGGGCACCAGAAGCAAGGGGCCGGAGATGGGGGAATTCCGGAAAGGGAGCCTGCGCCTGGCCCTGAAGCCCCAGGTCCCCATCGTGCCCGTCACCATCAGCGGGTCTTACCGCTGCTATGAGGAAAAGGAACGCCCCTGCCCCGGGGTGGTGAAGGTGCACATCCATCCTCCCCTCAGCACCGCCGGCCTTTCCAAGCTGGAGGCCGCCGCTCTGGGGGACCGGGTAGAGGCCCAGATCAAAGCAAAGCTGAAAGAGCTGCAACAGGAACCATAGGTCGCACATCAGCAGAGGGAGCGGCACATAACGTATAAAAACCCGGCGGCGCTGTGTTTGCGCCAGCCGGGTTTCATGTTGCCGCCGGTTCTTTGACAGATTACTACAACCCCAGGCCGAAGCTGTCCTTTACCCGCTTCAACACCGTTTCCGCAATGGCGTTGGCCCTCTCTGCGCCGTCCTTCAGCACCTCCGTCAGCTCCTGAGAAGGACGGATTTCCCGGAAGCGCTCCTGAATGGGCGCCACCCCCTGGCAGACCACCTCCACCAGGTCCTTTTTGAAAGCGCCGTAGCCCTGCCCTTCATATTCCAGTTCCAGGGCTTTGACGTCCTTGCCGGAAAAGGCGCTGTAAATGGTCAGCAGGTTGCTGATGCCGGGTTTGTTTTCGATGTCGAAGCGGATGCTCCCCTCGGAATCCGTGGTGGCCCGCATAATGGATTTCTTTATCTTGCCGGGCTCGTCCAGAAGGGAAATGCGGCTGTGGATGTTCTCGGCGCTCTTGCTCATCTTGCTGGAAGGATCGTCCAGAGACATGATGCGGGCCCCGGTCTTGAGAAACCGGCCCTCCGGCACCACAAAGGTTTTCCCGTAGGTGTTGTTCACCCGCAGCGCAATGTCCCGGGTCAGCTCTATGTGCTGCTTCTGGTCGTTGCCTACGGGGACCACGTTGCTGTCGTAAAGCAGGATGTCCGCCGCCATCAGGACGGGGTAGGTGAAGAGACCCGCCGGGGCGGATTCCCGCTCCTTGTTCTTCTGCTTGAACTGGGTCATCCGGGACAGCTCTCCGGTGTAGGAATTGCACATGAGGATCCAGGCCAGCTCCGCATGGCCGGAAACCTCCGACTGGACAAAGACGATGGACTTTTTCGGGTCCACCCCCACTGCCAGATAAAGGGCCGCCACATCCAGAATGCTCTCCTTCAGCGCCTTAGGGTCCTGAGGCACGGTGATGGAGTGGAGATC
>JAUNBO010000197.1 GCA_030527065.1 Bacillota bacterium
GGGACCGGGCTTTCCGTGATTCTCAGGGGGCTGAAGAACATCACGGATGAGCTGACGGCCATCGTCACCGTGGCCGACGACGGCGGCGGGTCCGGCGTCCTGCGGGAAGACCTGGGAATGCTGCCGCCGGGAGATATCCGAAGCTGCATACTGGCTATGGCTGATGAAGAGGGTATCATGCAGGAGCTGCTGCAATACCGCTTCCAGGAAGGGATGCTGGCGGGGCAGAATTTCGGCAATCTGCTCATAGCCGCCCTCAACGGCATCTCCGGCAGCTTCGAGGACGCCGTGACCAAGACCGCAGACATCCTGCGGGTGCGGGGGAGGGCCCTGCCCGTCACCGGCGCCGACGTCTGTCTCTGCGCAGAGCTGGAGGACGGCAGGATCATACGGGGAGAATCGGCCATTCCCCAGGCGGTGATCCACTCAGGGGTCCCCATACAACGGGTCTGCCTGGAGCCGGCGGAGCCGGCGGCCAACCCGGCGGCTCTGGAAGCCATCCGGCAGGCGGACCTCATCGTCCTGGGGCCCGGGAGCCTGTTCACCAGCATCGTTCCTAACCTGTTGGTGAAGGATGTGGCCCGTGCGGTCACAGAGGCCCGGGGGCATAAAATATACATATGCAATATCATGACCCAGCCGGGAGAGACGGACGATTACAGCCTTTCCCGCCATGTGGCCACGGTGGACCGCTACCTGGGGGAAGGCGCCATAGAATACGTGGTGGCCAACAGCAAGGTCTTAAGCCCCCTGGAGCGGCAGCCTTACACCAGAGACGGCTCCGCCCAGGTGATCCCCACGGAGGAGGACCGGCGGTTTCTGAGGGACAGGGGGGTCACCCTTATCGCCAACGATTTCACGGACATACGGGCCGGATATATACGCCACGACGCCGGGCGCATTGCGGGCATTCTGGCAAGCTTTGCCGGCGTATGAGAGAAAAGGAAAAGGACAAGAGAAATAATGGTTAATATTCAAGAGGCGCCAGGGGGGCCGTTTCCCTGGCCCCGTGAAAAGTAACAAATAATGAGCCAGGAAAAATAGAAAGAACAGAAAGGAAGGAGCAGATTCAAAATGGAAAAACTCGTCATCACCGCCGCCATTTGCGGAGCAGAGGTAAGCAAGGAGAATAACCCGGCGGTCCCCTACACCATTGAGGAGATCGCAAGGGAGGCAAAGTCCGCCTACGACGCCGGCGCCGCCGTCATCCATCTCCACGTCCGCTGGGACGACGGC
The DNA here is from genome assembly GCA_030527065.1 of Bacillota bacterium. GTDB lineage: Bacteria > Bacillota > Clostridia > Peptostreptococcales > Anaerovoracaceae > JAEELK01. The sequence goes on from JAUNBO010000197.1 coordinate 1,237, forward strand.
GCCCCCACCCAGGATACGGGCCGTTTCCAGGAGGCAGTGGACGCCATCCGGGCCCTCTGTCCCGACGCCATCATCCAGCCCTCCACGGGGGGCGCCGTGGGAATGACGGACCTGGAGCGGCTGGCCAGCACGGACATAGTGCCAACGCCGGAGTTCGCCACCCTGGATTGCGGCACCTGCAATTTCGGCGGCGACGAGATCTTTGTCAACACGGACAACACCATTTTCAACTTCGCCAGGATCATGAAGGAGCGGGGCATCAAGCCCGAGCTGGAGGTGTTCGATAAGGGCATGATAGACATTGCCCTGAAAGCGGACAGAAAGGGCCTGCTGGTCCATCCTCTCCACTTCGATTTTGTCCTGGGCGTCCAGATGAGCGCCACCTTGCGGGATCTGGTGTTTATGGCGGGGAGCATCCCTCCCGGCTCCACCTGGACTGCAACAGGCATTGGCCGGGCTACCTGGAGCATCGCCGCCGGGACCATCGTCATGGGAGGCCATGTACGGGTCGGCTTTGAGGACAATCTCTATCTGGAAAAGGGCGTCCTGGCCAAAAGCAACGGGGAGCTGGTGCAGAAGGTGGTGAAGCTGGCGGAGCTTCTGGGCCGTGAGGTGGCTTCTCCCGCCGAGGCCCGGCGTATTCTGGGGATAGGGCAGTGACGGCCATGGCAGAGGAGCGCACGGAAGAGGAACTGGCCCTGATGGCCCAGCAGGGAGACCAGGACGCAGAGGAATACCTGATACGGAAATACAAGGAGACCGTGAAGAACAAGGCCCACTTTTATTTCATGGTGGGGGCAGATGCGGAGGACATCGTCCAGGAAGGCATGATAGGGATCTTCAAGGCCATCCGGGATTTTGACGCAAGCCGGCAGACCAGCTTCCATACCTTTGCGGAGCTGTGCATCAACCGGCAGATCATCACCGCCGTCAAGAGAGCCACCCGGCTGAAGCATTCGCCCCTGAACACCTCTCTTTCCCTTAACCGTCCTCTGCCGGGGGATCCGGGGGAAGCCACTCTGGGAGAAACTCTGTCCTCGGACAGCAATTCGGACCCGGAGGCCCAGTTGCTGATAAAGGAGCTGGAAGACCTGCTGGC
>JAUNBO010000033.1 GCA_030527065.1 Bacillota bacterium
GAGGGAAGAACGCAGGCCCTGCAAAGGAAGGAGCAGAAGGAGAAAAATCTATGAGAGCGGTAATTACGGTGATCGGGAAAGATACGGTGGGGATACTGGCCATGGTCAGCGGCATCTGCGCCAGGCACAACGCCAACGTCATTGAAGTGACCCAGTCGGTGCTTCAGGAGTTTTTTGCCATGGTGATGCTGATAGACATCTCCCTGATGGACTGCGAGCTTTCGGAGCTGCAAAAGGAGCTCCGGGAAAACAAAATGGGCATGACGGTCCATGTGATGCACGAGGACATTTTCAATTCCATGCACAGGATATAGGAGGGCGGCCATGCTGAATATGTCGGACATCATGGAAACCATCACCATGATACAGGAAGAAAATCTTGATATCCGCACCATCACCATGGGGATCTCCCTGCTGGACTGCTGCCACGAAGACATAGACCGGTCCTGTTCCAAGGTGTATGAAAAGATCTGCCGGCAGGCGGGGGACCTGGTGGCCACCGGAACGGCCATAGAAGAAAAGTACGGGATCCCCATCATCAACAAGAGGATCTCAGTTACGCCCGTGGCCATGCTGGCGGCGGCCTCGGGAGGAGACCCGGTGCGCTACGCCCGGACCCTGGACAAGGTGGCGGCGGAGGTGGGAGTCAACTTCATCGGCGGCTATTCGGCTCTGGTCCACAAGGGCTTTTCCCCCGGGGACCGGGAGCTTCTGGCCTCCATCCCCCAGGCCCTGGCGGAGACGGAGCGGGTCTGCTCCTCCGTCAACGTAGCCAGCACCAGGTCCGGCATCAATATGGATGCGGTGGCGGAGATGGGCCATATCATAAAGAAAGCCGCAGAGCTGACGGCGGACCGGCAGTGCATAGGTCCCGCAAAGCTGGTGGTCTTCTGCAATGCGCCGGAGGACAACCCGTTTATGGCCGGGGCCTTCCACGGCGCCGGAGAGCCGGACTGTGTGATCAACGTGGGAGTTTCCGGGCCCGGAGTGGTGCGGGCGGCCCTGGCCAAGGCCGGGCCGGAGCCGGACCTGACCCAGGTGGCGGAGATCATAAAGAGGACGGCCTTCAAGATCACCCGCATGGGGCAGCTGGTGGGGAGCGAGGCCTCCGCACGTCTGGGGGTGCCCTTCGGGATCGTGGACCTGTCCCTGGCCCCCACCCCTGCCATAGGGGATTCCGTGGCCCATATCCTGGAGGAAATGGGGCTGGAACGCTGCGGCGCCTGCGGGACCACCGCCGCCCTGGCCCTGCTGAACGATGCCGTGAAGAAGGGCGGCGTCATGGCGTCATCCAACGTAGGGGGCCTTTCCGGCGCCTTCATCCCCGTTTCCGAGGATGCGGGAATGATAAGGGCGGCAGAGGCGGGAGCTCTCAGCATAGAAAAGCTGGAGGCCATGACGGCAGTGTGCTCCGTAGGCCTGGATATGATAGTGGTGCCGGGAGATACGGAGGCGGCGGTGCTCTCCGGCCTCATCGCCGACGAGGCCGCCATAGGCATGGTAAACGGAAAGACCACGGCGGCCCGCATCATCCCCGCTATAGGCAAGGGAGTGGGGGACCGGCTGGAGTTTGGCGGGCTTCTGGGCTACGGACCGGTGATGGCCATAAACGGCCATTCTCCGGCAAAATTCATCGCCAGGGGAGGGCGTATCCCTGCGCCTCTGCAAAGTCTTAAAAATTGATTGTATCGGAGCGTGCAAAATGATAAAATATAATGCTGGGGATTGCCGATACCGATTGGTGCTGGCCTCCGGCTCCCCCAGGCGGATCGAAATGTTCCGCCAGCGGGGATTTTCGCCGGAGGTGCTGCCGGCGGAGGTGGACGAAGAGCTGGAGGAAGGGCTTTCCCTGGAACAGACCGTCATGTATCTGGCGCTGAAAAAGGCCCTCTGGACAGAGGAACGGCTTCTGGAAGCGGAAGGCGGCGGTCCGGAGGACGGCAAAGCGCTTTATGTGGTGGCGGCGGATACGGTGGTGTATCTGGACCGGATCATAGGAAAGCCCGTCGACGAAAGGGACGCTCTGGCCATCCTGAGGGAGCTCAGGGGCCGGGAGCATACCGTGGCCAGCGGCGTGGCGCTGATAAAGGCGGGCTCCGGCCTGCGGAGGATCTTTTGCCGGCGCACCCGGGTATGGTTCAAGGAGTACACGGATCAGGACATCCTGCGGTATATCGCAACGGGAGAGCCTGCGGATAAGGCCGGCGCCTATGCCATACAGGGCGGCTGGGGGCCTTACGTAGATCACATAGACGGAGACTACGACAATGTCTTGGGGTTTCCCTGGAAGCAGTTCCGGGAAGAGTTTGCCGCCATGGCGGCCAGGGGGTAGGAGAACGGAAGGAGGTTCAGTCGGATCAGGGGGATTTGATGAATGAAAAAGAACAGAGAAGCGCCGTTACCATCAAGGAGCTGCCTCTCAGCGAGCGTCCCAGGGAAAAGCTGCTGAAAAACGGGGCGGGGGCCCTCTCCAACCCGGAGCTGCTGGCCATCCTCATCGGCACAGGGGCCCGAAACGCCTCGGCGGTGGTCCTGGCGGGACGCATCCTGGCGCTGGGGGAAGAAGGCCTTCCCTCTCTGGCCCAATGCACGCCGGAGGAGCTGGAAGGCGTGGAGGGCATAGGAAAAGCCAAGGCCTGCCAGATCATCGCCGCCCTGGAGCTGGGGCGCAGGATGGCCACCAGCCCCAGGGAAAAGAAGGTGAGCGCCGGGGACCCGGCGTCGGTGGCGGAGCTTTTTATGGAGAACATGCGCTACATGGGAAGGGAACATTTCCGCATTCTCCTTCTCAACAGCAAGAACGAGATCATTGCCGTGGAAGACGCTTCCGTAGGAATACTGAACAGTTCCATGGCACATCCCCGGGAGATTTTCCGGAGCGCCGTGAAAAGAAGCGCCGCCTCGGTCATAGTGGTCCACAACCACCCCACCGGGGACCCTCTTCCCAGCGGCAGCGATCTGGCGGTGACAGAGCGCTTGGTGGAGGCGGGAAAACTATTGGGCATAGAGGTCCTGGACCATGTGATCATAGGGGACGGGCGCTTCGTAAGCCTGCGGGAAAAAGGACTGATGTAATTGACGCCACCCATTTGAAAGGAGAAGCCGGAATGTGTTTTGCACTTTTTACCAAGGATCTGGGAATTGACCTGGGAACAGCCAATACGCTGATTTACTCAAAGGGAAAGGGGATCATCCTGAACGAGCCCTCGGTCATCGCAGTGGATGAATATAACAGGAAGATATTGGCCACCGGGTTGGAGGCAAAGGAGATGATAGGCAGGGCGCCGGCTCACATCCGAGTGGTGCGGCCCATTCAGGACGGCGTCATCTCGGACTTTGAAATGACCCAGACCATGCTGAAGGATTTTCTTCGGAAGGTGGTGCCGGAAAGGTCTTTCATTACCAAGACCAGAGTGGTGGTAGGCGTTCCCTCCGGCGTTACGGAGGTGGAGAAGCGGGCCGTGGAGGAAGTGACCCGGCAGATGGGCATCCAGGACGTCTATATCCTGGACGAACCCTTTGCGGCGGCTCTGGGCGTGGGCCTGCCCGTGGACGAGGCCAACGGCTGCATGATAGCCGACATCGGCGGCGGCACCTCGGACATCGCCATCATCGCCCTGGGCGGCATCGTCAACAGCACCTCCATCCGTTTCGCCGGGGATAAAATGGACGAGGCCATCGTAGGATATATGAGGCGGACCCACAATCTGCTCATAGGAGATAAGATGGCGGAGAGCATCAAGATGGAGATCGGCTGCGCCCTGCCGGAAGGCGGAGAAGAGCCGGGAAGCCTGCTGTCCATGGACGCCAAGGGGAGAGATGTGCTCACAGGCCTGCCCAAAACGGTGCGGATAACGTCTCTGGATGTGATGCAGGCCCTGGAAGAGCCCATAGCCCTCATCATAGACGGCATCAAGAGCACTCTGGAAAATGCGCCTCCGGAGCTTTCGGCGGACATCGTCAACAACGGCATGGTCCTCTCCGGCGGCGGGGCCCTGCTCCGGGGCCTGGACAGGCACATCGAGAATGAAACGGGGATGCAGGTGCACATTGCGGAGAACGCCCTGGAAGCGGTGGCGGAAGGGGCGGGAAAGAGCCTTCAGGATCTGGAAAAGGTGAAGCGTTATTCCCGCCGTCCCAAGAGGTATTAAAGAGCGGCGGAACAGATAAGGGACAGGGGACTATGAGAGGTTTTTTTCAGGAGCATACCAGGCTGACCATCGTGCTGTCCACGGTGTTGGTTTTGCTGATTCTTATGGTGGCTTCCTATGCCCGGCACGGGAGCAATTCCCTCCTGGGAAACGCCATCGAAAAGGGCCTGGTATTTTTACAGGAGCCCGTTTCTCAGGCAGGGGACGGCCTGGCGAACACCCTGCGGGGAGTCTTCCAGTTCAGAAGCATTTTAGCGGAGAACCAGGAACTGCTGGAGGAGAACGAAGCCCTGCAGCGGGAGCTGGTGCTCCAGTCTCTCAAGGCTGAGGAGCTGTCGGAGCTTCAGGCCCTGTCAGAAGGGCTGAGCTATGTGAGCCGCCTGGAAAGCTACGATTATCTGGCGGCGGACGTGGTGGCCATGGACGCCTCGGACTGGTTTTCCGTCTTTACCATCAATGCGGGGACGGACCGGGGCGTAAAGGAGGATTCCACCGTCATAAACGGCGACGGCCTGGTGGGGAGAGTCCTTTCCGTGGGAACGGATTGGGCCAAGGTCATTTCCATCATAGACGAAAGCAACAACATCAGCTTCAAGGTGTACCGGGACATGAGCATCCTGGGCATCCTCAGCGGCACCGGCGCCGGGATGCTGGAAGGCTATCTGCTGGACCCGGACGCTTCCATAATAGAAGGAGACGTCCTCATCACCTCCGGCATGGAGATTTACCCGGAGGGAGTGGTGATCGGCACGGTGACTTCCATCACCTGGGACAACGACGCCCTGCTGAAGCGGGTGGAAGTGGAGCCCGGGGTCTTTTTCCGCAACATCCAGAAGGTGGCCGTCCTGACGGAAAAGAGCGGAGTTTCCGTTGAGGAAGCCGCCGGCGAGAGCCGGGAGCCGGGAGGCGAAGATGAAATATAGATACGCATTCCTGTTTTTTTCAGCGGCCTTCCTTTTTCAGTCCGCTTTGGCGGGGCATCTGGCCGTCTTTGGCGTCGCGCCGAATCTGGTGCTGTGTACCGCTCTGCTTTTTGCGTTCCTGTATGACGTCAAATATGCCTTTGTCATGGGGGTCGTCTTCGGCCTTCTTCTGGACCTTTGCTTTTCGCAGCTTGCGGGAGCGGCGTCCCTGTCCTGTCTGGCTGCGGTGCTGGCGGTGAGCCTGCTGAAAAGGTCCTGGGCCCGGGACAGCTTCCTGTCCCTTTTCATCGTTTGCATCGCCGGGACCGGCTGCTACTATCTGGCGTACTGGCTCATCCTGTTTGCGGCGGCCGGCTACTATCCCTTCCTGTCCATGGCAGCCCTGCTGCCGGTGCTTCTGCCTTATCATTTCACAGTGATGGTCCTGTTTTATCTGGCGGAACGGAGAAGTTCCGCCCGCCATCCTCAGGACAGATACATCAGGGGGGTGTAAGCCATGGGTCTGCTGCAAAACCGGGGAAGACAGATATTTCTGGTAATGCTGGTGCTGATAGGGGTGCTGGTCCTGCGCATGGTGCAGCTGACGGTGCTGGAAAATCAGACCTGGAGCAGCGCCGCAGAGAGCCTGAGCATCCGCAGCGTGTCCACGGCAGCCCCCAGAGGGGAGATCCTGGACCGTTACGGCCGCTTGCTGGCGGGGAACCAGCTGAGCTTCACCGTCCAGATGAGCGAAGGCTATCTGGACAGCGAAGAGCTGAACCGGCAGGCCCTGGAAGTGACGGCGGTGCTGGAAAGCAACGGGGATTCGGTGAACGACAATCTGCCCATCATTATGGACGGGAGCGGCGGCTTTTACTATACCTATCAAAAGGAAACAGAAGAATGGCTGGCTTCCATGGACATGCCCGTGGACTTCACGGCGGAGGAAGCCTTCCGGGAGCTGCGGAACCGCTACGAGGTGGACGAGGGCCTGGATGAATACGGCGCCCAGGCGGAGCTGCAGAACACGTATAACGTATACCCGCCCATTTCCGTGGTAAACATGAAATTCACCCAGACCCTGAATCTGGAAAGCTTTCTGGGCAGATACGGAGACGACTATCTGGAGTTGACGGCGGAGGAGGCCTTCCGGGCCCTGAGAGAGGAATTCGGCATAGACCCGGGACTTTCCGATGAGGACGCCCGGAAGATCATGGTGATCCGCAATGAGCTGGCGGCCCAGGGCTATTACAGTTACATTCCCGTGGAGATTGCCCAGGGCATTTCCGACGAAAGCATCGTTACCCTGGAAGAGCGCAGCACGGACCTGACGGCGATAGAGGTGGCCAACGAATACGTCAGATACTATCCCAACGGCTCTGTGGCGGCGCATATTTTAGGATATATGGGAAAGATCACGGAGTCGGAGCTTTCCACCTATCTGGAGCAAGGGTACAGCGCCAGCGATATGGTGGGCAGGGACGGTCTGGAGGCTGCCATGGAGGACGTGCTCCGGGGGACCGACGGCACCCGGGCCGTGGAGGTGAACGCCCACGGAGAGCTGGTGCGGACCATAAGCGAGACCACGGCGGAAAAGGGGCTGGACGTCTATACCACCATAGACCTGGAACTTCAGAAGGTGGCGGAATCGGCCCTGGCCCAGGCTCTGGAAAAGATCAGCACCGGGGGTACTTTTGAGAGCAAATGGGGGAATTACACCTACCGGGAGGCTTACGAAAACGCCAACGTGGGAGCGGTGGTGGCCATAGAGGTGGAAACCGGGGATGTGCTGGCCATGGCCTCCAACCCCGCCTACGATCCCAATCTCTTCGCCACAGGGATCAGCTCTGAGGACTGGGACGCCCTTCAGTCCCAAAACCCCAGAGATCCCTTGTCTCCCGTGCCGCTGTACAACGTGGCGGCCCGCACCGCCGTACAGCCCGGCTCCACCTTCAAGATGGTGACCGCCACGGCGGCCCTGGAAAGCGGCCTGGATCCGAACCAGAGGATACGGGACGGCGGAGCGGTTCAGCTGGGCAACCGGACCTACGGCTGCGTGGTCTGGAACCTCTACCGCAGCAATCACGGCTACCTGGATTTTTACGAGGCCATGGAGGTCTCCTGCAACTATTACTTCTACGACCTTTCCACCAACTGGGACTGGTACCGGAACCGCTCCCTGGGCCTGGACAGCGATATGGGGATAGAGAAAATCACCTATTACGCCCAGCAGTACGGCCTGGGAGACCCGGAGGGCACCGGCATAGAGATCCGGGAAACCATAGTGACTGCGCCCAATGCGGAGACCAAGCTGCTGAACACCATGGCGGCTCTGCGGAATGTGCTTCTGGGTCGGGCCGAGATCTATTTCACCCAGGAGGTGATAGACGAAGGCCTGTTCAGCGAATACATCGCCGAAATCGTCAGCTGGACGGAAGAGAATCCTTCCCGGAACGAGATCATTTCCAGACTGGGAGAGCTGGGAGTGCGGGAAGAGCAGATAGAGACTGTGGCGGACCTGTGTAAATTCAGCTATTTCAACCAGGCCACCTGGACCACGGGAGACGAGATGAACATCGCCATCGGTCAGGGCGAAAACGCCTATACGCCGCTGCAGATCGCCAATTACGTGGCCACCATCGGCAACGAAGGCGTACGGAATCAGGTGAGCCTTATTTACGGGATCGAAGGGGAAGGCCGCTATCAGAAAGAGGCGGCCACGCAGATAGATATAAGCGACCCCGGCATCCTGGAGGATATCATAGAAGGCATGGAGCTGGTGGCCACGGGAAGCCGGGGCAGCGCCAGGACCCACTTTGCCAGCTTTCCGGTACAGGTGGCGGCCAAGACCGGCACGGCGGAGCGGGCCGGCAAGATCAACCCCCCGGACGAGGTGGAGTACATCCAGACCTATCTGTCCCGGATCGCCCCGGACCTTACCTGGGAGGAAGTGGAAGCGGAGATGGAGCGGCTCCTGGAAGAGTATCCGGAGGTGTACACCTCCCAGAACACTGCGGTGCGGCAGGCGGTGCTGAACCTGCGCCGGGACACGGTGACCCTGGAAAGGATAGACGCCTATAAAGAGGACTACGATAACTTCGCCTGGTTTGTGGCCATGGCCCCGGCGGAGGACCCCAAGATCGCCGTGGCGGTGCTCATCTTCCAGGGCGGCTCCGGACCTTACGGGGCCCCGGTGGCCCGGGAAGTGATCGGGGCGTATCTGGAGCTGGACAAGGAGTATCAGCTGCTGGAAACGGAGACCGCCCTGACGGAGTAAAAAGCCGGCGGCAAGGGCGTAGGCAGAATGTTCCGACTATTTTTAAGGGCGCAATTTTTCCGATGAAGCCCTTGCTTTTTTCCCCAAAAAGTAGTTTACTAATACTGTATGCGTTCCGCATTTTACCGGTACTTTTTTGAGAAGGCATACAAGGATATAAACCAATTGCGCGGATGCGGCTTTTCCGTCTTCGGGCACTGTTTTAAGGAGGCAAATACCATGAACTTTCAACTGACAAAGGAGCAGGAATTCGTGCGCAAAATGGTCAGAGAGTTCGCCGTCAACGAGGTGGAACCCATTGCGGCGGATATCGATCAGAACAACGAATTCCCCATGGAAAACGTCAAGAAAATGGGCAAGCTGGGCATGATGGGCGTTCCCTTCCCCCAGGAATGGGACGGCGCCGGCGGCGATCACATCGCTTACGCCATCACGGTGGAGGAGCTGTCCAGAGTGTGCGCGTCCACAGGGGTCATCTGTTCCGCTCACACATCCCTCTGCAGCTGGCCCATCTTCACTTACGGGACGGAAGAGCAGAAGGAAAAATACCTGCGCAAGCTGAACAAGGGCGAATACATAGGAGCCTTCGGCCTGACGGAGCCCAATGCGGGCACGGACTCTGCGGGACAGCAGACCCGGGCCGAGGACAAGGGAGACCACTGGCTTTTGAACGGCGCCAAGGTATTCATCACCAACGGCGGCCAGTCCGACGTCTACGTGGTGATGGCCATGACGGATAAATCCAAGGGCAACCGCGGCATCAGCGCCTTTATCGTGGAGAAGGATTTCCCCGGCTTTTCCATCGGAAAAAAAGAGGACAAAATGGGCATCCGGGCCTCCTCTACCACAGAGCTCATTTTCCAGGACTGCATCGTCCCCAAAGAAAACCTCCTGGGCAATGTGGGAGACGGCTTCAAGGTGGCCATGAGCACCCTGGACGGCGGCCGCATAGGCATCGCTTCCCAGGCTCTGGGCATCGCTCAGGGAGCTCTGGACGTCACGGTGGAATATATGAAGGCAAGAAAGCAATTCGGCAAGAGCCTGTCCAAGTTCCAGGCCCTGCAATTTGAGATCGCAGAGATGAAGACCCGCATAGAGGCCTCCAGGCTGCTGATCTACAAAGCCGCCGACATGAAAGACAAACATCTGCAATACGGCCCCAATGCGGCCATGGCCAAGCTTTATGCGGCGGAAACGGCCATGTACGTCACCACCAAGGCGGTGCAGTTCCACGGCGGCTACGGCTACACCAAGGACTACCCGGTGGAAAGAATGATGAGAGACGCCAAGATCACGGAGATCTACGAGGGCACCTCCGAAGTCCAGAAGATGGTCATTGCGGCCGATGTTTTCAAGAAATAGGAGGGAAAGAGCATGAAGATCATCGTTTGCGCCAAGCAGGTACCAGATACCAATGAAATAAAGATCAACCCCAAAACCGGCACTCTTATCCGGGACGGCGTCCCCAGCATTCTCAACCACGACGACGCCAATGCCCTGGAAGAGGCCCTGAAGATAAAAGATATGTACCCGGACACCCACATCACCGTGGTCACCATGGGTCCGCCCCAGGCCAAGGACATGCTGATAGAATGTCTGGCCATGGGCGCCGACGAAGTGGTGCTGGCCAGCGACAGGGCTCTGGGCGGTTCCGACACCTGGGCCACCTCCAACGCCGTTTCCGCTGCCATCCAGAAGATAGGGGAGTTCGATATCATCTTTGCCGGACGGCAGGCCATAGACGGAGACACCGCCCAGGTAGGGCCCCAGATCGCAGAGAAGCTGGGCCTTCCCCAGGTGACCTATGTACAGGAATTCAAAATTGCCCCGGACAAGAAGACCATCACGGTAAAGCGGGCTCTGGAAGACGGCTATGAGGTGATAGAGCTCAAGACTCCCTGCATGCTCACCGCCATCAAGGAGCTGAACACTCCCAGATACATGACAGTCAGCGGCATCTACAATGCCTGTAAGGTGGATATCCCCACCTGGGGCGCCAAGGACCTGGGAGTGGACCCGGACAAGGAAGTGGGACTGGAAGCCTCTCCCACCAACGTATTCCGTTCCTTCACCCCCGCCCCCAAAGGGAAGGGGACCATCATAGAGGGCGACGGAGAAAAAGAGCTTGCTCAGAAGCTCCTCATCAATCTGAAGAGCAAGCACGTGATTTAAGGAGGGAGAAGCGCAATGGCAATTCAAGTAATCAAAGAAAAATGCAAGGGCTGCCGGCTCTGTGTAAAGGCCTGCCCCTTTGAAGCCATCGATATGGATGGGAAGCTGGCCGTCATAAACGAAAAATGCACCGCCTGCAACCAGTGTATCGCAGCCTGTAAGTTTGGAGCCATCATAAAGACCGAGGAAGACGGCCCCGTGGACCTGTCCGCCTATAAGAACGTGTGGGTCTTTGCGGAGCAGCGGGACGGAAAGCTGATGAACGTAGCTCTGGAGCTCATCGGCGAAGGCTACAGGCTTTCCCGGGAGATCGGCGGGGACACCAAGGTCTGCGCCGTCCTCATCGGGGATCAGATAGACCATCTGACAGACGAATGCTACGCCTACGGCGCGGATAAAGTCTATCTCATCAGCCATCCTCTGCTGAAGAATTACACCACGGATGGTTACACCAAGGTCCTGGTGGACGCCATACGGGAATACAAGCCGGAGATCGTCCTCTACGGTGCAACCCACATCGGCCGGGACCTGGCTCCCAGAGCCGCCGCCCGGATGAACGCCGGCCTCACCGCCGACTGCACCCGGCTGGATGTAAAGGTGTCCAGCTACATCGAATATGCTCAGAAAAACACCACTCTGGATACCAGCACTCTGGACGCCAACGATCCCAGCACGGGGCTGAAGCAGACCCGGCCCGCCTTCGGCGGCAACCTGATGGCCACCATCATCTGCCCCAGGACCCGTCCTCAGATGTCTACGGTCCGTCCCGGCGTCATGCAGAAGCGGGAAAAGGTGGAAGGCGCCAGGGGAGAGCTCATCCGTGTGGAGCCCCAGCTTGCCGAAGGCGACATCCGGACAAAGATCCTGGACATCGTAAAATCCGCAAAAGAGATGGTTTCCCTGACGGACGCCAAGATCATCTGCTCCGGCGGCCGGGGTCTGGGAGGGCCCGAGGGCTTCGCTCTCATCAAGGAGTTTGCGGATAAGGTGGGTGGCGTGGTAGGCTCTTCCCGTGCGGCGGTGGATGCAGGCTGGATAGACCATTCCCACCAGGTGGGGCAGACCGGCACCACGGTAAAGCCCAACATTTACTTTGCCTGCGGCATTTCCGGCGCCATCCAGCACCTGGCCGGCATGCAGACCTCGGACATCATAGTGGCCATAAACAAGGACGCCGACGCACCCATCTTTGAGGTGGCGGATTACGGCATAGTGGGAGACCTCTACAAGGTGATTCCCCAGATCATCGCCGAGTGGGACAATGCCGAGGCCCTCTACGACGCCAGCACCAAATAAACGGCGCAGCAGCGGCAAAAGCACAGCCCGGGGTACGGTTCAAATCGAACTCCCGGGCTGTTTTGCGTCCTTGTCAGATGAAAGCAGTTTTCTGCGTAAGGGGCTCTTCCGCCGCCTTATTTCTTTTCCACGATGGGGATGGAGTCGGAAACGTCCTCGTCCAGGTTGCCGTTGAGAAAATGCTTGGTTTCCTTGGCGATGACGTTGGACAGGAGCAGGACGGCGATGATGTTGGGGATGGCCATGAGAGCGTTGAGGCTGTCGGCCATTTCAAATACGCCGCCCAGAGACATCATGAAGGAGCCTGCCAGCATGACCAGGATCCAGAGGATGCGGTAGGGGGTGATGCCCTTTTTCCCGAAGAGGTATTCCACGCCCCGCTCGCCGTAATAGGACCAGCCCAAAATGGTGGAGAAGGCGAAGGTGATGAGGCCGAACACCAGGACGATGGGCCCCAGGACCGGGATCTGGGAGAAGGCGGCGGTGGTGAGGGCGTCTCCAGGCAGAGTGGCGCCGGTGGAATCGTAAGCGATGCTGGTATTGGAGAGGACGGTGCTCACGATGACGATGCCGGTGAGGGCGCAGATGACCACCGTGTCCCAGAAGGTGCCGGTGCAGGAGACCAGGGCCTGCCGGGCGGGGTTTTTGGTCTGGGCCGCCGCCGCCACGATGGGAGCGGAGCCCATGCCGGACTCGTTGGAGAACAGGCCTCTGGCCACGCCGTAGCGGGCCGCCGCCACAATGGAAGCCCCTATGAAGCCGCCGCCGGCAGCCTGGGGCTGGAAGGCGCTCTTGCAGATGAGGGCGATGGCAGGTCCCACGAACTCCCAGTTGATGATGATGATGACGATGCAGCCCAGGGCGTACAGGGCGGCCATGAAGGGGACCAGGGCCGTGCAGACCCGGGCGATGGACTTGACGCCGCCCAGGATGACCATGCCCACCAGGACGGCGGCGATGAGCCCCGTGACCCAGCCGGGGAGGCCGAAGTTGCTGTTCACCACGCTGATCATGGCCTTTTCCTGCACCAGGACGCCGATGCCAAAGGCGGCCAGGGCGGTGAGGGCGGCGAAGACCATGCCTCCCCATTTGCAGTGGAGGCCTCTTTCCAGAGCGTACATGGCGCCGCCCAGCATGGTGCCGTCGGAGGTCTGCACCCGGTACTTTACACCGATGAAGGATTCTCCGTACTTTGTGGCGATGCCGAAGACGCCGGACAGCCACATCCAGAGGACGGCGCCGGGGCCGCCCAGAGCGATGGCGGTGCCTACGCCCACGATGTTACCGGTGCCCACGGTGGAGGCCATGGCCGTGGCCAGGGCGCCGAATTGGGAAACGTCTCCCTTACTGCCCGTGTCCTTGGAGACGGAAAGCTTGATGCCCAGAGGCACCTTCCTCTGGATAAAGCCCAGCCGGAAGGTCATGAACACATGGGTCCCCAGCAGCAGGATGATCATGGGCCATCCCCAGAGGTACCCGTTCAGAAAAGAAAAAAATGATTCCATGGAAAATAACTCCTCTCTTCATTAAAAATCCGCCACTATAATATTACATTTTTCCAGATAAAGCAATAAAAATCAACAATTCTTTGATTG
>JAUNBO010000034.1:0-4737 GCA_030527065.1 Bacillota bacterium
AGTATAGCACATAACGGGAAAGGACGGAAGGAGAGGATGACGATGAAACGGGAAGCCGACAATTACAAAGCGGAGAATGGAGATGGCAGAGAAGTCATCAGAAGGACCTGGAGCGTCTGCCCCGTGTGCTTCAAGCGGATCCCTGCCCGGCAGGTCCGGCAGGGCAACCAGGTCTTTTTAGAGAAAGAATGCCCGGAGCACGGCGCCTTTTCAGCCGTGGTCTGGCGGGGCGAAGATCTGGAGGAATGGCGGAAGGGCTGGCCCGCCCAGGCCGAAGAGCCGGAAGGCTGTCCCGACAACTGCGGCCTTTGCCGGGAGCATTTACAGCAGACCTGCTGTGTCCTGCTGGAGGTGACGGGCCGCTGCAACCTCCGCTGCCCCCATTGCTTTGCGGAAGGAAAGATCGACGGCGGCGGCGAGTTGTTGGAAGCGGACCCGCCCATAGAGACGGTGAAGGCCTGGATCGATGATATTGTCAGCCGGGGGCCCAGCCTGATACAGTTCAGCGGCGGCGAGCCCACGGTGAGGGAGGACCTGCCGGAGCTCATAGCCTATGCCAAGGCCGCCGGCAGCAAATATGTGCAGCTGAATTCTAACGGCATCCGGCTGGGAGAAGACCCGGATTATGTAAAGACCCTGGCCAAAGCGGGGCTGGATTTTGTGTTTCTCCAGTTTGACGGTCTGGAAGACGGCATTTATGAAAAGCTGCGGGGGCGGCCGCTGACAAAGCTGAAGCAGAAAGCCATCGTCCATTGCGGGGAGCAGAAAATCGGCGTCACCCTGGTGCCCATGGTGGTGCCCGGCGTCAACGAGCATCAGACAGGGGCCATAGTGGAATACGGCCTGGCTCTGTCTCCGGTGGTGAGAGGCGTGCATTTCCAGCCGGTCAGCTATTTCGGCCGCTATGAAACGCCGCCTGCCGATGAGGAACGGATCACCCTGCCGGAGGTGCTGAAGGCCATCGAAGAGCAGACTGAAGGCCGGGTAAAGAAGGAGTTTTTTGCCGCTTCCTGCTGCGACCATCCCATGTGCGGCTTCCACGGCGCTTTTCTGGCTCTGCCGGAGGGCTTGCGGCCCATGACCCAGAAAAGGGATTGCTGTACGCCGGTCACGGCAGAGCAGAACCGGGAGTTTGTGGGGCGGCGCTGGAAGAGAGAGGAAACGCCGGAAACGGAATGCTGCTGCGGAGAGGCTTCTTCCGCCGAAGACTCCTGCTGTTGCGGAGAGGCTTCCCCCGCCGGAGAACCCTGTTGCTGTGAACCGGCTCCGGCGGCTCAGGGAGAATGCTGCTGCGGGGAAACTTCCCCCGCCGAAGACTCCTGTTGCTGCGAACCGGCTCCGGCGGTTCAGGAGGAATCCTGCTGCTGCGGCGCTCCCGACCCCCGGGACATTTATACCGGCGAGGCTTCCGGCTTTGACGAATTTCTGCGGCTGGTGCAGACCTACAGCTTCACCATTACGGCCATGGCCTTCCAGGACGCCTACACCCTGGATCTGGAACGCCTACGGAACTGCAGCCTCCATGTTTACCGGGAAGGGCGCATGGTGCCCTTCTGCTCCCGCTACCTTCCCCGGTAGAAACGAAGATCCCATGCATGCCCGGGGATGCGTCTGCGGTGACAAAAGCCGCCGGACCGATGAGATTTTCGGCCCGGCGGCTGTGTTTTTCAGCAGGGGAGCGTATGCGGAACTTTTATTCTTCGGGCTTTTCCGCCACCAGGAGGAAATATCCCAGCTTGGCGTGGGCCAGGGTCTTGCAGTTGCAGATGCAGGCGGAGTCCTCCCCTTCCGGCGTCACGGCCTTCAGCCATTCCTCCACAGAACCGTAGTCGAAGATGATCTGGCCCAGAAATTCTCTTAATTCCGGTGTTTTATCCGCCCAATGCAGAGTGCGGAAACCGATCTCCTTCAGGGTGTCTTCCAGCTCTTCCCGGACAAAGGCGCCGTTGACGCTGAGGTCCGGAGGGGCCGGGCCGTCCTTCTCGCAGTCGCCGAACTGCTTTTCCCGGGTCCTGAAATCCTGGGAGCGCTTGTGGGCCGCCTTTACCTCGTTGGGATTGGGGTCCCGCAGATAGAGGTCGGAAAGAATCAGCTTGCCCCCCTTTTTTAAGACGCAGAAAATCTCATGAAGGGCTTCTGTCTGGTTGTTCAGCAGGGAAAGGGTGCATTCCAGCAGGGCTCCGTCGAAGTGAAAGGAGGGGAAGTCCAGAAAATCCCCTTCGCCCTTTTGCAGAGTCAAAGAGGGATAAAGCAGTTTCCCTTTTTCGATGAGGGCTTTGGAGCTGTCCACGCCGGTGCCCTGAAAGCCGCAGGTTTCCTGAAGGAAGGCCAGAGTTTCGCCGCTGCCGCAGCCTACGTCCAGGATTTCGGCGCCCTCCGGGAAATTGCAGAGCTTCACGGCTTCTTCGGTCAGCTTTGTGCCGCCGGGATGGAAGGGTATGGTGTCGTACATGATGATCCTCCTCTTTGAAGTGTAAATGTGCAGGGGTCTTGCCGCCCTCCTGGCCCCGCAAAAAGCAAGTTGAAGTCATCTCTATATTACCATAGAAAGGCGAAGAGTTTGACAAAAAAAACGCCTTGTTATATATTTATTTATAACAAGGCGGCAGAGCCGGTGCATGCATCGGGAAAGGGCCCGGTCAGGAAGGGGTTTGAGCATGAGCGAACAATTTAGATGCTACATCAGGATACGTCTGGGAAAAGAGGAGAGCCCGGCTCACAGCACCTTCGGCCCCGGCGTGGCCAGCCTTCTCCGGGGCATAGAAGCCACCGGCTCCCTGTACAGCTCCGCCAAAGGCATGGGCATGGCCTACAGCAAGGCCTGGAAGACCCTCCAGCTTGTGGAAGAAGAACTGGGCTGGCCTCTCATAAAGCGCAACGGGCCCCGGGGCTCGGAGCTGACAGAAAGGGGCAGAAAGCTCCTGACGGCTTATCAGAGGATGCAGGAGGCCGCCGACAGGGCCGTTATGGAGATTCTGGACGAAAAGCCCTTTTAGGCCGTAAAATACTCCGGGACGAGGACAGTCCGGCGGGCCGCCCCTGGCGCCCGTGAAAAGTAACGAAAAACAGGCAGGGAAAAAATAACGGCTTGACAAAACCATGGCAAGGGTGTATTCTATGTCCAAGAGATTATTCTTTGTCGAGGATAATCCATGGAGAAAAAGAAGAAAAAGCTTTTCCCTCCGATTGCAGTGTAAAACGCCAGGGACCCCCCGCAGGGGTCCCTGGCGTTTTTTGAACTCCGGGTTGCAGTATTCTGCCGCAGGGCGCCGCAATCAGACGCCGGCGGCGGGAGCTTCTTCGTCCTCTTCAGGCACAGCTTCCACGGTGTACTTCTTTGCGCCGAAGATCCTGTTCAGGACAAAGACTGCGGCGATGAAGAGAACCAGGACCACCACCATGGGAATGAACCAGCTGTCCAGGATCCCGGCCAGCAGGAAGCCTACGGCGGCGCAGCCTGCGCAGGTGCAGGAATAGGGGATCTGCGTCTTTACATGGTCCGTATGGCGGATGTTGGAAGCGGCGGAAGCCAGGATGCAGGTGTCAGCCAGAGGCGAGCAGTGGTTTCCGAAACCGCCGCCGCCGATGACCGCCGCAATGCAGGCGTAAACGCTGCAGTCCATCTGCAGTGCCAGGGGGATCGCCAGAGGCATCATGATGGCGTAGGTGCCCCAGGAGGCGCCGGTGGCAAAGGTCATGAGACAGGCGAATACAAAAATGATAAGCGGGACGACCATGCCGGGTACGTTGCCTACAAACAGGGACGCCAGATAATCGGCGGTCTCCAGATAGGCGCAGACGGAGCCGATGCCCCAGGCAAAAGCCAGCAGAACGATAACGAATACCATGGATTTGGTACCTACTACAAAGGCGGCAATGGAGTCCGTGACATTGGACAATCTTCTGACAGCGTAGAAGATGATGGAGAACACCACAGTGCAGCTGACCGCATAGACCAGCGCCAGCATACCGTCCATGTTTTCCACGGCTCCCAGCAGGGTCTCTCCGGAGAAGAGGCCGCCGGTGTAGAGCATGAAAACCAGCGCCAGGACGATGAGCAGGATGATGGGGGCCAGCAGGTCCACTGCTTTGCCCTTGGCCTGGACAATGGAAGAGAAATCGTCGTCGTCGGCGCCGCCGCCGCTGAAGGTCTTGTCGCAGAGACGGCCCGTTTCTGCCGTACGCTTTTCCGCCTTGGCCATGGGGCCGAAATCCAGGCTCAGGAAGACCACCACCAGTACCATGATGATGGACAGCCAGGCGTAGAAATTATACGGAATAACATGGAGGAAAATCTGGAAGCCGTCCACAGCTTGCCCGGAATCGCTGAAAGCGCCGGCGATGAGGGAGCAGATGAAAGCCACCCAGCTGGAAAGAGGCGCCAGCAGGCAGATGCCTACGGCGGTGGAGTCTATGATGTAGGAAAGCTTCTCTCTGGAGATCCCGAACTTGTCGGAGATGGGGCGCATGATGGCGCCGTTGGTCAGAGCGTTGAAATAATCGTCGAAGAAAATCAAAATGCCGATGAGCCAGGTAGTAAACTGAGCGCCTTTCTTGGTCTTGACCTTTTTTCCAAGAAGCGCTCCAAAAGCGGTAGAGCCTCCGGAACGGACCATGAGACCGATGAGTCCGCCCAGCAGCAGTACGATGACCAGCACCTGCATATTCCAGGCAGAGCCTTCATCGATATAGACCAGTGCGTCGTAAATAATAAACTGCACCATATTCTCCATGGCG
>JAUNBO010000034.1:4837-6513 GCA_030527065.1 Bacillota bacterium
ACCGCACCAGGAAACAGAAAAAAATTAACGAAAGACACAATTATCCGGGGTCCGCCGGCAATGAGAAACCACAATGCGGCAGACCGGCGGAAAAGTCCCGGCCAAAGAGGCGGGTCTTTCCGCAAGAATCAAATAAGGCACAATCACAACGGTTGCATTAAAAATATACCGGAATTTTCATCGTGTCAATACTCTAAATATTCAAAAAAATGAAATTTATCAAAAAACTCTGTGGTAACAATAAGGTTTTTTGTGCTATAATGAGGCAAATAAAAAAACAATCGGGAGGTAAGGATATGGAAGATCACGAGCTGCTGACCATCGGGAAAATGTCGAAAATCAACGGGATATCTGAGCAAACCCTGAGGCTGTATGACAAGATGGGGCTTCTGTCTCCCTGCAGCGTAAACCATGAAACCGGATATAGATATTACAACATAAAGCAGTGCGCTCAGCTGGACATGATCCAGTACATGAAGGCTCTGGGCATGAATCTGACACAGATAAAGGAATGCTTCGATACAAAAGACGTCAGAAAATTGAGAGAGGTCCTGACGCTGCAAAAGGAGAATCTGGAACATCAGATAGAAGAGCTCCATTACGCCAAGCGGGCGGTGGAAAGGGCCATAGAGAGCTACCGCCGGTATGACGCCGCCCCGGAGGACGATACCTTCATATTGGAATACATGCACAGCCGCAGGATATTCTGCTTTGATACCAAAATCAACTGCTACAGCTACGATATGGAACGCTACGACCACATCCTCCGGTCCCTGAAAAAAAACTATGTGCTCCACAACCTGCCCATCAGCTATTTCTGCAACGTGGGCAGCATTTTACGGAAGGAGCAGTTCGTTCAGAAAAAGCTGTACGCCACGGAGGTCTTTCTCTTCATTGAAGACGATTTTGAGGTGGACAGCGGCGTGGAGGTCATTCCGGAGGGCATGTACATGTGCCTCTATTGCGACGGCTTCGCCAAAGAAGAAGAGGATCTGATGAAGCTGATGGAGTACATACATACTTACAATTATGAGGTCACGGGGGATTGCATCAGCGAGGTGCTCATTGAATTCCCCACCTTTACAAACTACGACAGGAATGCCATTTTCAAGCTCCAGGTGCCGGTGATCCAAAAAAACAAAATTGGCTATTGACATTATGATTGGAATAAGGTTTAGAATTAACTCACAAGTCAGAAAAAACAATTTTTTATTGCATAAAACATATTTTTCAGAAGAAAGAGGCGGATAATCGGGAATCGGCAAGGCCGGTCAGAAATAATTACGGGGGCTCCGCCCCGGCATAACAGGAGGAAATACAGTGCAGATCGTCATCATTCTTATCTATTTTGTTTTCACAGTCGTCATCGGCGTCGTTGCAATGAGAAGATCCAAGTCCAGCACCAGCTTCATGGGAGCCGGTCTGGGCGTTATGATGTGCGTGGCTGCCGGCACGGGAGAGTGGCTGGGCGGCACGGCCACCACGGGGATTTCCGAATACGGATATCTCTTCGGCTTGTCCGGGGCCTGGTACACCATCTCCAATGCCCTGGGTATCCTGGTCCTCGCCATCTTCTTCGCCAAGCTGTACAGGAGCCTGGATACGGTCACCGTGCCGGGGATCATCGGGCATTTCATAGGAAAGAACGCCAGGCTGGCCGCCAGCATCATGCTCAT
>JAUNBO010000034.1:6613-13346 GCA_030527065.1 Bacillota bacterium
GCCCAGGCGGGCATCCAGCCCATCCTGGCGGCCAGAGACGTACACGTAGCCAGAAAAGCGGCGTTTATAACGGCGGCAGTGGTGGCCCCCTTCGGGATCCTCACGGCCCTCCTGGGCATGTGCGCCAGGATCATCTATCCGGACCTGGGCAACGCCAAGCTGGCCCTGCCCACCCTCATGATGGATATGCCCCCGGTCCTGGGGGGCATCGTGCTGGCGTCCATTTTCGCCGCAGTGCTGTCCACCATCTCCCCCATCATCTTAGCGGCGGGGACCATGTTCACCAGAGACATCTACGACAGATTTTCAAAGAACACGGACGATAAAAGGACCCTGTTCGTTTCCCGGCTTTCCACCGGCATTGCAGGGCTCGTCTGCATCGGTCTGGCCATGGTGTTCTACACCTCCTCCCGCATCCTGGATATGGTGTATTTCGCATACACCTTAAGAGGGGCCTGCTTCATCATCTTGCTGTACGGCATCTACTGGAAGGGGACCTCGGAAAAGGGAGCCATCATATCCATCATCATCACCGGAGCCATAGGGGCTTTCTGGGTCATCTGGAAGGCGGCGGCGGGGGATTATCCGATCGCGCCGTGGATGACAGAGACCTACGCTTCGGTCATCGCCGCAGCCATTTCCACCCTGCTGTTCAGCCTGGTCTTCCCCAAAAAGGAAAGACTGGAAGCCAGAGAAGAGGAATAGAAAGGGCAAAGGTTCATTACGGGCACAATTCAATAAAAATAAATAAGGTATCACAAAAATTACAACGGTTGCATTGCATGATCAGAAGGAGGGATAGAATGCAGTTAAAAGACGTAAATCTGACAGCCCAGGAAGTGGTGGATATCACAAAGAAGTACATGATAGAAACCTATCAGC
This sequence comes from Bacillota bacterium, assembly GCA_030527065.1. Lineage (GTDB taxonomy): Bacteria > Bacillota > Clostridia > Peptostreptococcales > Anaerovoracaceae > JAEELK01. The sequence goes on from JAUNBO010000034.1 coordinate 7,496, forward strand.
GCTTCCCCTTTGTGGCCACCCGGGCAAAAGGAATGTATCTTTATGATGAGAATGATGAACCCTATCTGGATTTTTACGGCGGCATCGCGGTAAACAACGCAGGCAGCTGCAATGAGAAGGTGGTGGCTGCCGTCAGAGACCAGGTGGGCGACATCATGCACACCTTCAACTATCCGTACACCATCCCTCAGGCGGTGCTGGCGAAGAAGATCTGCGAGCTCCTGGGCATGGACAAGATCTTCTACCAGAATTCCGGAACGGAGGCCAACGAGGCCATGATAAAGATGGCCCGGAAATACGGCGTGGATAACTTCGGACCGGAGCGTTACCACATAATCACGGCAAAGAAGAGCTTCCACGGAAGGTCCTTCGGCGCCATGTCCGCCACGGGCCAGCCGGACAACGCCTGCCAGCTGGGCTTCAAGCCCATGGTGCCGGGCTTCTCCTATGCGGACTTCAACAGCGTGGAATCCTTCCGGGCGGCGGTCACCGAAAACACCATAGCCATCATGCTGGAGCCCATACAGGGCGAGGGCGGCGTATGGCCCGCCACCCAGGAATTCATGGACGGCATAGTGGCTCTGTGCAAGGAAAAGGGACTCCTTCTGCTGATGGACGAGATCCAGACCGGCTGGTGCCGGACGGGAAAGGTAATGGCTTTCCAGCACTACGGAATCAAGCCGGACATCGTTTCCATGGCCAAGGGCCTGGGAGGCGGGATGCCCATCGGCGCCGTCTGCTGCAATGCGAAAGCGGCTTCGGCCTTCAATCCCGGTTCCCACGGGACCACCTTCGGCGGGAGCCCCGTCAGCTGCGCCGCAGCCAACGCCCAGATAGACGAGCTCCTGGACAAAAAGCTGGCGGAGAACGCCGCAGAGGTCGGCGCTTACTTCATGGAAAAACTGGCCGCACTTCCCCATGTGAAGGAAGTGAGAGGCAAGGGCCTGCTGGTAGGCGTGGAGTTCGATTTCCCCGGCGCTGCGGACATCAAGCACGGCTGCACGGACAGAAGGCTGCTGGTCACCGCCATCGGCACTTCCGTCATCCGTATGGTGCCGCCCCTTATTGCAACAAAGGAAGACTGCGACAAGGCTGCGGCCATCATAAAGGAAGCAGTGGAAGAGGCTGCCTCCAAATAAGATAATACCAAAGAACCGAACAGGAGGTTTGAAATGGGTAGAAAAAGCTTTGAAGAGGTTTTACAGTATACAGAGTATGCGATGAAAACCATCGAACAAAAGTCCATGACGGAAGACGAGATGAGATTTTTCATCGACGAGACCCGCCACAATTTTGACAACCACATCAATCCCGGGTTCCTGGCATACAGAAAGTCCGCCGGCGGCGACGAAATGGCCATGGAATGGATGGCCAACGGAGACACCTTTGTGGACCTTCACGGCAAAGAGTACATAGATTGCCTGGGCGGCTTCGGCGCCTTCAACTGCGGCCACCGCCATCCCACGGTGGTGAAGAACGTAATGAACCAGCTGGAGAAGCAGCCTCTGTCCAGCGCCGAGCTCATCGACGCCAACAGGAGCCTGCTGGCCCGCATCCTGGCGGACGTGACCCCCGGGGATCTGCAGTACACCTTCTTCACCAGCTCCGGTACGGAAGCGGTGGAGTGCGGCATCAAGATGGCCACCCTGGCCACGGGCCGTCACTATTATGTAGCGTTCAAGGGAGATTTCCACGGCAAGACCCTGGGCTCCCTGTCCATGACCTCCAAGGAGCATTTCAGAGGACCCTTCCTCCCGCTGCTCCAGGGCACCAGGCATGCGCCCTACGGCGATCTGGAATATCTGAAGAAGCTCATAGACTGCATGGAATATGTGGGAGAGCTTCCGGCGGCCATCATTTACGAGCCCATCCAGGGCGAGGCCGGCGTCATCATTCCCCCGGACGATTTCATCCCCGGGATCCGGGAAATCTGCGACAAGTACGGCATCATGATGGTAGCCGACGAGGTCCAGGCCGGCATGGGACGTACCGGGTATCTCTTCGCCACGGATTATGCAGGGGTGGCTCCTGATATCATGTGTCTGGGCAAATCCATCTCCGGCAGCGTGGTGCCTCTCAGCGCCTGCGTCTGCACAGAGAAAGCCTTCGAGGGCATGTTCCCGGATCCCCTGCTCCACAGCACCACCACCGGCGGCAACCCCCTGGCCACCTCGGCGGGCATCGCAGCCTTCAACGTCATCCTGGGCGAGGACCTCTGCGGCAACGCCCGGAAGATGGGCGCCATCTTCATGGAAGGCCTGGAGAAGCTCCACCAGAAATATCCTAAGCTGCTGACCACCTACAGAGGCAGAGGCCTGATGATCGCCATGGAATTCTGCGACGGCGATATGGGCTATGAAGTGGTGTACGAAGCCTTCAACAGGAGACTGCTCCTGTCCGGTTCTCTGATCAATGCAAAGACCATCCGGATAGAGCCGCCTCTGAACATCACGGAAGCCCACGTAAGGGAAGCCCTGGATATTCTGGACGTGTCCATGGATATCGTTTACAAGAAGCATTTTGCATAAGCGAAAACAATAGCCATCATGTCCCGACGGGGGGCCTTTCGGGGCCCCTCGCCGGGCGGTTACAGAAGAGGGAAGGAGTGCGCAAGCATGGAAGTAAAGGATTATGTAGCGGGTCTGGTGGAAAAGGCGCGGATCGCTCAGCAGGAATTTGAGAAATACAGCCAGGAACAGGTAGATGCGGCGGTGAGAGCCGTGGGTAAGGCTGTTTTCGATAAAGGTGAAGAGCTGGCAAGAATGGCAATCGATGAGACCCATATGGGATGCTATGAGGATAAGGTCCTGAAGAACAAGGGAAAGGCTACGGCCACCTGGAATTATCTGAAGGGCAAGAAGAGCGTGGGCGTGCTGCGGAAGGACGAAGAAAAGGGCCTCATTGAGATCGGCAAGCCCATGGGCGTGATCGGCGCCATTACGCCGGTAACCAACCCGGTGATGACGCCCATGCACAATTCGATGATCGCCCTGAAGGCGGGCAACGCCCTGGTGATCGCACCCCATCCCGCCGGGAAGAACACCGGCTGGGCCACCTGCGAGGAGATGCGGAAGGCCCTGAAGGCCGTGGGCGCGCCGGTGGATCTGATTCAGTGCATCGAGCCGGAATATGTGACCATAGAGGCCTCCGGCGTGCTGATGTCACTGTGCGATGTGGTGGTGGCTACAGGCGGACCGGGAATGGTGAAAGCAGCCTATTCCTCCGGAAAGCCCTCCTATGGCGTAGGCGCCGGCAACATGCAGTCCATCGTGGACGAGGATGTGGACCCGGCGGTGGTGGCCCCCAAGATTCTGCGCGGCAGGACCTACGATAACGGCGTTCTCTGCACCTGCGAGCAGAGCTTCATCGCCCATGAAAAGGTATACGACCAGCTGATCGCCGAGCTGGAGAAGCTGGGCGCATACTACATCAGCAAGACTGAGGAAGTGGATAAGCTGAGAGACACCCTGCTCCCCGACGGCGCCCTGAATAAGAAGGCCGTGGGCCTTCCCGCCGTGATGCTGGCCAGGATGGCCGGGATCACAGTGCCAGAGGACGCCAAGGCGCTGATCGTGCCGGCCAGGGGCGCCGGAACGGCGGACCCCTTCTCCAAGGAGAAGCTGTTCCCCATCATTGCGGCCTTCAAGTTCAAGGACTGGAAGGACGGCGTAGCCATTGCGAAGGCAAACTTAGAGGGCGAGGGCAAAGGCCACAGCTCCAACGTGCACTCCTTCAACGATGAGCATGTGGTCTATGCGGGCCTGGAGCTGCCGGTATCCAGATTGCTGGTCAACGGCATCGGTTCCATCGGCGTAGGCGGGGCCTATTCCAACGGCTTCGTTCCCACCGGGACACTGGGCTGCGGCACCTGGGGCAATAACAGCATCAGCGAGAACCTGAACTATACGCACCTGATGAATATTACGCGGATCGGCTACACCAACGACAAAGCAAAGGTCCCCACCCCGGAGGAAGTCTGGGCGGAGTAAATCATCATATCTGAGTTTTCATACGGTACGCCTGGCCTCACAAGGCGGGCGTACTGCGTTTTAGGAGGAATTGCATTGCGTGCAAACCAAGCGACAAAGGTAATGACGGCCGAGGCGGCCATCTCTCAGTTCCTGAAGGACGGAGATTGCCTGGCCATCGGCGGTTTCGTCACCAACCGCAGGCCCTACGGCCTGGTGCGGGAAGTGATCCGCCAGAAAAAGAGAGACCTGTATCTGGAGGGCGGCCCTTCCGGCGGAGACATGGATATGCTCATCGGCGCCGGCTGCGTCTCCATCATGATCGTATCCTACATAGCCAATTCCGGCTACACTCAGGTGTGCCGCCGCTTCCGGGACGCATTGGAAAACAATAAGATCCTGTTTGACGACTATTCTCTGGATGTGCATACCATAGCTTACCACGGGGCGGCCCTGGGCTTCAGCTACGTTCCGGTAAAGAACATGCTGGGGACGGACCTTGTGGAGAAATGGGGGATTTCCGAAGAAGAGAGGAAAAAGCATCCCAAGCTCCCGCCCAAAAAGTTTGTGGTCCAGGAGGACCCCTTCAACCCGGGCAGCCAGCTCTGCTGCGTGCCCACGCCGAAGATAGACGTGGCCCTGGTCCACGCTCAGAAAGCCTGTCCCGACGGCACCTTCCGCATCGAAGGCCCCGGCTTCCAGGACCTGGACATCGCCATGGCGGCGAAGCATACCATAGTCTCCTGTGATCAGCTGCTTTCCGATGAGGAAATGCACCGGCACCCGGAGCTGAATACCTGCACCGGCCTCTGCGTGGATGCGGTGGTGCATCAGCCCTTCGGGGCCCATCCCAGCCAGTGCTTCGGCGTTCACGATTACGACGGCCTGTTCTTTGTGGACTATGATAAGGTGAGCCGTACCCAGGAGAGCTTCGACGCCTTCCTGGAGGAATACGTCTACGGCTGCCCCACCCACGAAGAGTATCTCAACAAGCTCGGCGCAGCCCGGCTCCTGAACCTGCGGGTCCGGGAAGGCGTTGGCTACGTGCCGGGGCTGAAGCGGCGATAGGGGGTGTAAGGACATGGAATTCACAGCAAAGCAAATGATGGCGGTGGCTCTGGCCCGGCAGGTGGAGGACGGAAAGGCCTACATAGTAGGGACCGGCCTTCCTCTGGTGGGGGCCACTCTGGCCAAAAATACCCATGCGCCCAACGCCCATCTCATCTTCGAGACAGCTCTGTTCGAGGGCAATCCCCAGGAGGTCCCCACCAGCGTGTCGGACCTGCGGATCAACTATCAGGCTTCGGTCCTGTGGCCGCAATACCGTTATTTCGGCTTCCAGGCCATTTACGCCCAGAGAGGGCTCATCGCCTGCGGCTTTCTGGGCGGGGCCCAGATAGACCCCTACGGCAACCTGAACTCCACCAGCATAGGAGATTACTTCCACCCCCAGACCCGGTTCACCGGCTCCGGCGGCGCCAACGGCATTTCCACCTACTGCGACACCATCATCATAATGAAGCACGAGAAAAGGCGCTTCATAGATAAGGTGGATTATGTGACCAGCGCCGGCTGGGTGGACGGGCCGGGGGGCCGCGCCCGCATCGGGCTGGACCCCGAAAAGGGGCCCCGGGCGGTGGTGACGGAGCTGGGCATCATGCGCTTCGGAGAGGACAAACGCATGTACCTGGCGGAGTATTTTCCCGGCGTTACCGTGGAAGAGGTGCTGGAAAACACCGGCTTCCGGATGGACGTTTCCCGGGCGGTGGAATCCCGGCCCCCGGAAGCGGACGTACTGGATACCCTCATCAATAAGGTAGACCCTCTGCGGATCATGATATAGGAAAGACCGCAGCATTCAGGAAAACTCTTTCTTCCTTCAT
>JAUNBO010000198.1 GCA_030527065.1 Bacillota bacterium
CCCCAACTTCCTTTGCAGGCAGGACGCCGGTTCCGGGCCCTTTGCTGCAACGGGGGCCCGGCGGTGTTGCAGGTCGGGCGCAGTCTTTGCAACAAAGTACTTTTCTCTACAATTTCATCACCAGTTGCAGCGGTATTTTACACCAAGTGCAGCATTTGCGAAAAACTTGTCAAAAACTTGCTCTATTTGTGTTTTAGTTGCTATTTTTTTAAAAAACTTGCTCTATTGCTTGACGAGTTGTCAAAAACTTGCCAGAATTAAAGCAATTATACGAATGGAGAGATCCTTATGCAAACTGATGAGCTGAAAAATCTTGCTGCTGATGTCGCAAAGCTAAAATGTGAAAGCCAGACGATAGAATGCAAAGAGGCATCTCAAGGATGTCCGACCAGACTTTTTAATACGCTTTCCTCGTTTTCCAATCAGGATAGTGGAGGCATCATCCTTTTCGGTATAAGTGAAAACGATCGTTTCCGATGACGGCCATCGCAGCGATAAACCGGAGTATCCGGTCAAGGCTGTACGTGAAGCGATTTTCAATGATGTGTAGCAAAATTCCCCCTCAGCCAGCCGTGTAGCTGAGGGGGAATGCATTATACATATATAAGTTCAGATAGTACGATTTCTTCTGCACGACTGCGGATATTGTTCATGCGGCGCACCCACTCCATCTGGTCTGCTGCCTTTAGCGCCTCGGTAATAGCTTCCTGCTTTGCCATAGCGGAAATAATAGTGACGCCTCTGATGGTGCGCCGCCCGCAGGGTGTTTCGTCGTTGTGTCCTTATCAACTGAAGGTATATGATATCATTGATGGCCGGGTGCTTTCTTTCCCTCAGTCCTCCACCTTGGTGATCTTTGCGCCCAGGGCCTGGAGCTTTCCGATGAAGTCCGCATAGCCCCGCTCGATGTGATAGATTTCCGAGACCTCGGTGACGCCTTCGGCCCTCAGCCCCGCCAGCACCAGAGCCGCTCCCGCCCGCAGGTCCGTGGCGATCACCTGAGCGCCGTGAAGCCGCTGCTCTCCCGGGATGACCGCATTGTTGCCCTCTATGCGGATGCCCGCGCCCATGCGGTTCAGCTCGCCGATGTGCATGTATCTGTTTTCAAACACCTTTTCCACAATGACGCTGGTGCCTTTTACCGTGGTCATGAGGGCCATGAACTGAGACTGCATGTCCGTGGGAAAGCCGGGGTAAGGCATGGTCTTGATGTCTGTGGACGCCAGGGGACCCCTGTCCCCCCGCACCCGGATGCCTTCCTCCAGGTCCTCCACCGTGACGCCGCATTCCATCAGCTTGGCGGTGACCGCCTTCACATGGTCCGGAAGGGCGTTTTTGATGAGGACGTCTCCCCGGGTGATGGCCGCCGCCACCATGAAGGTGCCGGTCTCTATCCTGTCCGGGATCACCGCATGCTTTGCGCCGTGGAGGGCCTGCACGCCCTCTATGCGCACCGTATCCGTGCCGGCTCCCTTTATCTTCGCGCCCATTTTGTTGAGGAAGTTTGCCAGGTCCACGATTTCCGGCTCTTCGGCGGCGTTTTCGATGACGGTGACGCCCTCGGCCAGGGTGGCGGCCATCATGATGTTTTCCGTGGCGCCTACGCTGGGGAAGTCCAGATAGACCTTGCCGGCGGTGAGTTTGTCCGCCCGGGCCGAGATGGGGTCTCCGCCGTCGTCCACCGTTGCGCCCAGGGCCCGGAACCCTTTCAGGTGCAGATCTATGGGGCGGGCTCCTATGGTGCAGCCTCCCGGTGCGGCCACCATGGCCTGTCCGGCCTTGGCCAGCAGCGGCCCCATGGCCAGGAAAGAGGCCCGCATCTTCTTCACCAGGTCTCTGGGGACTTCGTCCGTGGTGAGCTTCCGGGGCTCCACCAGGATGCGCCCCTCCTCATAATATTCCTCCACATGGAAGCCGACGCCCCGCAGCAGCCGGCACATGACGTCTACGTCCCGAAGGGCCGGGACCTCCAGTATTTCACAGGGGCCCTCCGCCAGAATGGTGGCGGCCAGAATAGGCAGCACTGCGTTTTTTGCGCCGCTGATCGCCACCTCTCCCCGAAGGGGGCCGTTTTTCTCTACTAAGTATTTAGCCAAAATGATCCTCCGTAAAAAATTCTGTTCTTTACCCAATAAACAGTATAGTCATTACAGAGGCTTTTGTCAAAGAAAAGAAAACAAGTCACAGACGGAAAAAGGCGGGCAGGAGTGGGAGGGGCAAAGCCGGGGCCGGGTCTTCGACACTTATAACCTATAAAAGCGGATCTTGAGATCGGCAAACACC
>JAUNBO010000199.1 GCA_030527065.1 Bacillota bacterium
ACAGGCCGCCAAACTCCTTTTGGGTGAAGTTAGCCATTCAAACACCTCCAAAAACATAGGATAAATAAATGGAGAAATAAATTACGCCCTTATTATACATCAAAATGCATAAAAGGGAAAGAGTTTTCCGAAAAATGGGAACTTTTTTGTTGTTTTGTTTTTCAGACGCAAAAAATATCTTCCGTTGACAAGGACGCCCCGCCTTAAAAAGCTACGGGGTTTTTCTTGTACACATAGCCGCAGTACAGGCAGGTCAGGGCCTCGGCGACGATAAAGGAATACCAGATGCCGCTCATTCCCATCGCTCCCGAAAGCAGCCACATGGCAGGAAGCAGGATCGCCAGCTGCCTGAGAAGATTGATGACGATGCTGTACCGGACCTTCCCGCAGGACTGCATGTAGGAAGCCACCATGGTGGCGACGCCGTTGAACACATAGCTGAGGGCCATGATCCGCAGGGCAGGAACGCCGAAGGACATCATTTCGGGGGAGGCCATAAAGATTTTCAGTATGGTTACCGGAAAAAGAAACAGCAGCCCGGCGCCAAGGCCCATCATGATCACCGCGATCCCCGTCCCGTACCGGAAGGCTTCCTGCAGCCGCTTTTTATCTTTGGCGCCGAAGTTGAAGCTCATGATGGGGATGCAGCCCTGGATCAGCCCGTTGACGGTCATGACGATCATCTGCTGCGCCTTGAAATAAGCGCCGAAAAAAGCCACCGCCGTTGTGGAAAATCCGATGAGAAAGATATTTGCAAAGGTCACCATAAAAGCGCCCAGGGCATTCATGATAAAAGAAGGGGTCCCGATGACGATGATGTCCTTGAAGATCTTCCAGTCTATGACAAGCCCTTTCGTCTTGATCTTCACTTTCTGCTTCGTGCAGATCAGCACATAAAAGGCCAGCACCATGGAAAGGGTGTAGCCTGAAAGGGTGGACACGGCGGCGCCCCGGACGCCCATTTCCGGGAAGGGCCCCAGCCCGAAGATCAGAAGGGGGTCCAGGATGCAGTTGAGCACGACTCCCGCAATCTGAAACCACATGGGAGCCAGCATATTGCCGGTGCCCTGAATGATTTTCTGGATCGCGATGTGCACCATGCTCGGCAGCTGGAAAAAAGCGCAGATATACATGTATTCCAGGCAAAGCTCATAAATGACGGGGTCGTCGATGAACAGGATGAAATAGGGCTTGATGATGAGCAGCAGCAGGATCACAAGCACCGTCCCCAAAACGGAGGAAATGATCAGGCCGTGGCTTACGACGCTGTTGGCCTCGTCCAGCCGCTGCTGTCCCAGGGACCTGGCGATGAGCACGTTGATCCCCACTCCCAGCCAGATGGACAATGCGATCATAAACGTGGTGATGGGAAAGGACAGAGAGACTGCGGTAAGCGCATCTTCGCTGACCCAGGAAACAAAAATGCAGTCTACAAAATTATAGGTATACTGCATGAACATGGAGCACAGGGGCGGCAGGGCCATGCTGATGATCAGCGGGAGCATCGGTTTTGTCGCCATTTTATTCTGATTCGCCATTTTACTTCCTCCTGTTGCGTCAAAATTCCGGCATAACAAAATAAGAGTTTGTAAAATTTGGCTGAGAACCCGATGCTTTAACGTACGTCACTAGAATCGACAGGTGCTTTAACATATGTAACTAGTATCACCAAATTATATTTTGATTTTAGCACATCCGCCCTGCGGATTCAATCCTTTGCGCAAAAAATTTCAGGCCTGGGGGTTCCTGACGTTGCTATCCAAGGATGGCGCAGGCTGAAAGAGAGGGGGGGTCTCACCGGGCAAGGCCGTTCAGGATCAGACGGAAAAATTCCTCGCCGTCCCACAGGTGAGAATCGCAGAAAAAACGGGAGGCGTGTTCTTCCGGGAAGAAACCGCAGTGCAGGACCTCGTAAAAGCTGAGGGCGCCCATGACGGCGGCGGTGGCAAGGCCCGGGTCTCCCGGGGAAAAATCGCCGCACTCCATGCCTTCCTGCAGGATGCCGCGGACGGCGGAGACCCGGAGGCAGATCAGCTCGTCCACCATATCTGAGAGCCGGGAACAGGAGGAAGAAGCGCTGTGGGGCAGGAGATTGACAAACAGGTGAGAGCTGGAGCCGAAGTGACGGGCCACGCTCACGTCTTCCACCAAAAAGTAGCGGAGCTTTTCTTTGGGGGGAAGCTCTGATTTCTGTACGGTTTCGAGGATGCCGGTATAACGGGAGCTCACATGCTCCTGGAAAAGCTCCAGATACAGGGCTTCCTTGCTGG
>JAUNBO010000200.1 GCA_030527065.1 Bacillota bacterium
TCTGGGACGAGGACCGGCCGGCGGGCCGCCCCCCTGGCGTCCCCGTGAAAAGCAACTTGGCAGCAAAAGGTTCCCGCCTTCCGGGAAAAAAGCCGTTGCATTCTCCGCCGGGATGCTCTATAATGGTTTTAGCACTCGCCGGGGTAGAGTGCTGATAAAAACCCGGACAAAACCCAACAGAGAAAAACCAAACCGCTAAAACCCAAACGGACAAACCCCAAGCCGAACAAAACCCAAACTGAGAAAAATCCAAAAGGAGTGATGGACCATGGCAAAAAGGCAGTTCAAAGCAGAATCCAGACGTCTGATGGAGATGATGATCAATTCCATTTACACACATAAAGAAGTGTTTCTCCGGGAGCTGATCTCCAACGCCAGCGACGCCCTGGACAAGCTCTATTTCCTCTCCCTGGAAGAGGGCCGCACCGGCGTTTCCCGGGAGCAGATGAAAATCTGGCTGGAGACGGACAAAAGCGCCCGGACCCTCACCATACGGGACAACGGCTGCGGCATGACGAAAGAAGCCCTCATAGATAACCTGGGCACCATCGCCAGAAGCGGCACCCTGGATTTCCGGGAGGAGCACAAGGAAGCGGATGCGGAGATCATAGGCCAGTTCGGCGTGGGCTTCTACTCCGCTTTTATGGTAAGCCGGAAAATCGAAGTACGGAGCCGGGCCTTCGGCGCAGAGGAAGCCTGGCTCTGGAAGTCCGAGGGGGAGGACGGCTACACCCTGTCGCCCTGCCAGATGGAGGACCACGGCACAGAGGTGATCCTGCACCTGAACGAGGACACAGAAGAAGAAAAATACAGCCAGTATCTGGAGCAGTACACCATTTCCTCTCTGGTAAAGAAATATTCCGATTACGTCCGCTATCCCATCCTTATGAAGATGGAGCGCTCCCGGCCGAAAGAGGGCGTCGAGGGCGAATATGAGACCGTGGTGGAGGAGGAGACCCTCAACAGCATGGTCCCCATCTGGAGGAAGAACAAGGACCAGCTGACAGAAGCGGACTACAATGAATTCTACAAAAATAAATTCTTCGATTTCCAGGACCCGCTGCGGGTGATCAACACCAAGGTGGAGGGGGCCGTTATGTACGACGCCCTGCTCTATCTCCCCGCCGGCCTTCCCTATAACTATTACACCAAAAACTTCAGGAAGGGCCTGCAGCTCTACTGCAACGGCGTCCTCATCATGGAAAACTGCCCGGACCTGCTGCCGGACCACTTCGCCTTTGTGAAGGGCATCGTGGACTCCCCGGATTTTTCCCTGAACATCTCCCGGGAGATGCTGCAGCACGACAGGCAATTGAAGCTCATCGCCAAAAACATAGAATCCAAGATCCGCAGCGAGCTGGCCAAGATGATGGAGAAGGAGCGGGAAAAATACCAGGATTTCTTCAAGAACTTCGGACTTCAGCTGAAATATGGCCTCTATGAATCCTTCGGCGCCCGAAAAGAGGAGCTGAAGGACCTGCTGCTCTTCCATTCCCTCCGGGAGGACAAGCCCATCTCCTTCAAAGAATACAGAGAGGGCATGGAGGAGGAGCAAAGCTACATTTATTATGCCTGCGGGGAAACGGTGGAGCGGATAAAGGCCCTGCCCCAGGCCGACGCCATCCGGGAGAAGGGCCTGGATATCCTGTGCATGACAGACGACGTGGACGAATTTGCCGTGAAGCTGCTGAGGGACTATGACGGAAAGGAATTCCGTTCCGTCTCCGACAGCGATCTGGGGCTGGCCTCAGAGGAAGAGCAGGCGGCCCTCGAAAAGAAGGCGGAGGAAAACAAGGGGCTGCTGGAGCATATGAAAAAGGCATTGGAAGGAAAGGTAGAGGAAGTGCGCCTGTCCTCCCGCCTGAAGTCCCATCCCGTATGCCTGGTCAGCGACGGGGCCCTTTCCCTGGAGATGGAGCAGGTGCTGAACGCCATGCCGGCGGAGGAAAAGGTGAAGGCCCGGCGGGTGCTGGAAGTGAACGGCGGCCATCCGGTCTTCGAGGCCCTGGTCCGCATGGAGGAAAAGGAGCCGGAGACGGTGGACGTATGGGCGGGCCTGCTCTATGACCAGGCGGTGCTGATGGCAGGCATGCCCCTGGAGGACCCGGCGGCCTTCGCCGGCGCTGTCTGCGGGCTGATGGAAAGATTGGGAAGCTGAGACGGCGGAAGAAGGCGGGGCCGGGGTTACTTCACGGGGGCGCCAGGGGGACGGTTTGCCGGACTGTCCTCGTCCCAGAGAATTTTACGGCTCAACTCAC
>JAUNBO010000035.1 GCA_030527065.1 Bacillota bacterium
AACCTGACAGTATAAGTGAACTCATAGGCCATCAATTTGCCTCTAACTTTTCAAATAGCTTATCTACGTTATCGAATACAGGCTGCTCTCCAGAAGCGATTTTCTCTTTGGCCTCCGCAATTTCCTTCCGAAGCTGGTCCAGTTTAAAAGATTCAAAATCATTTTCACATCTATTTAAATTGTCTTCTATTCGCTCACAATATCTGACTATTTTCTCTAAAACAATTTTATCTCGCACTTCGATAAAGCAACACCTCATCTCCTGCAATCATATCCAAAAAACTTTTATCCGATATATCTCTTGTAATCAGATCAACAGGCAATTCCAACGCATCCTCCAATGCCAGCCGGAATCCGGATAACGCAAAGAGTCCCCGGAGGGCTCCTTTTTCAATTAAAAAATCCACATCACTTCCCAGTGCGGCCGTCCCTTTAGAATAAGAGCCAAACAGGGATAAGCTTTCTACACCGTATTCCTCCGCAATCGGTGTGACGATTTTTTTTATCTCGTTGACCGTATATCGTCCCTTCATTTCAGAAACCCTCCTTTCAGCGATATTATATCAATTTGCAAAAGTGTATGCAATATTAAAACTTCGTTGAATCAGCTCTTAAAACTGCTTCAGGATATCATGGTGTCCCACATCAAGGAGGATGATCCACCGGTCGCCCTCATAAAACCAGATGATGCGAATGTCCATATTTACGCTGCATTCAAACAGCCCGTCCGTTCCCTGTATCCGCTTTGTCCTCAAGGACGGATGGAGCGGGTTCTCCGCCAAAAGTGAAAGCTTCCGCTTTAATTGCGTTTTTTCCCGGGCTGTCAGACTTTTAAAATGCTTTTGAAACCTGACAGTATAAGTGAACTCATAGGCCATCAATTTGCCTCTAACTTTTCAAACAGCTTATCTACGTTATCGAATACAGGCTGCTCTCCGGAAGCGATCTTCTCTTTGGCCTCCGCAATTTCCTCCCGAAGCTGATCCAGATACTTTTTCGGGTAAACGGCTACCGGCATAAGGCAGATGGTCCCCTCTCTCTCAAAAACATCCAATTTATCCCCTTCCGCAAGACCCAGCTTTTCCACAATTTCCTTTGGTATGGTGATTTGTGATTTCTGACGCAATTCAGCCAGCATACGATCAACTCCTTTGCATACGCTCGAAAGTGAGAATTTCTTATTTTCTCACTTTCAGTATATAGTCATGCCACAAAAAAAGCAAGAGAAAACATCGTGGTTGCATGGAGTACATTTTGCAAGTATAATAAGCATGCAGGGAGGTGGAGGATTTGCCGGATTTCAAACAAATAGAAGAGTGTGCCAGACAGGCGGCACAGAAGTATCCTATCAAGTGCATTTCGTTGTTCGGTTCTTATGCCGAGGGACGCCAGACTGCTGCCAGCGATGTTGATTTGCTGGTGGAATTTCTCATGCCTTCCGTTTCTCTGCTGACCCTGGCCGGCGTCAAGGCTCATTTTGAAGACAGCCTGTCCGTTCCGGTGGACGTGCTCCACGCCCCGCTGCCGGATGATTCCATATTACAGATAGGAAAGGTGCTGCCACTTTATGAACAGTAGAGACCTGCAGTTTATCCGAAAAATCATCTCTGAGATCGATGTGGCCAACGGATTCATTGACGACATGAGCTACGACGAGTTTGCCGGCGATGAATTGATTCGCCGCGCCGTATGCATGACATTGATAAATATCGGCGAGTTGGTAAAGGGCCTCAGCGGCGAACTGCGCACTGCCAATCCCCATATCCCCTGGCGCAGCATCTCCGGGTTACGGGACCTGGCCGCCCATAAGTATCAGACCTTGCGCATGGACGACGTGTGGAAGACACTGCGGGACGATTTGACGCCACTGAAGGCGGAGCTGGAAAAGATGAGTGAGTAACACAAAAAGAGGGGCTCTTATACATTCACCAGGGCGCAGCCACCGGCTGCGCCCTGATCTTTTTCATCATCTCCTGTGGGCACAAAAAAGCCCGCTTCATTGCCTATCCTATGAGTATGCGGACGTCTCCTTCCATGCGGGTGATTTTCTCCCGGTCCAGGTATTCCAATATGGCCACGGTATATTTCCGGGAGCTTCCGATCAGGTCCCGGAACTCCGCCAATGAAATGCTGCCTTTCTCTTTTGCAAAGGCCCGGAGCTGCTCTACCGCCGGCTCCAGCGCATGAGCATGAATGTAGCAGCCGTCCTTCAACCTTACCAGCACCCCTTCCGCCACAAGCCGGCCAAGCATCTGCTTTGCAGTCTTCTTGTCCTTTTCCGCTGCAAGGAGCTCTTCTTCTTCCGGCGCCTCTACGCCCTTTTCCAGGCAGAGCCGCTCCAGACGGTCCCGCAGAGCCTTATGCTCCTCTGAGTATTCCTGCCCCAGTTCCGCCAGGGACACCATATTTTCCCGCTCCTGAAAACGGCCATCCTCCAGGACCAGTTCTGCGAAAGTTTCCGCCCCCTTTATCCCTTCTATGCGGAGCTTGCTCATAAAGCGCTTCCGGAATTCCTCCTTGCGCATCCCGGCCATGACGGGATTTTCCTTGTGATACTCCTCCAGAATGCGGCCGGCGGCAGACCGCCCTTCCTCCAGATATTCTCTGTGTATCACCAGTTCTTTTTTCAGGGCTACCGCCTTCCCCTCTTCCAGCAGAGGCGCCAGTTCTTTTTCCGTTTCCGCCAGAGTTTTTCCCAGGCTGCCCGCCAGGCGGCGAAGGTCCCACAAGCTGCGGCTGCCCTCCTTCAGGACCTGCTCCGTCACCGCTGATTCCACACCGCTCTCCCGTATTCTCAGCGCCTCCAGCACCTCAGGGCGAAAGCGCTTCCTGCGGGGCGGATCGGCGTCCAGCACCATGCCGCCGCCAATGGATTCCAGAGGAGAATAAAAGCGGAGAATGAAGCGGTCACCCCGGCGCAAGGCCACCTGCTCTTCAAAACGGAGCTGGGCATAGCCGCTCATGCCTGCCTCCAGAGCCTCTCCATCCAGCAGCACCGCCTTGCACAGAGCCTCCGCCGAACCATAATAGAAATGGAGGCGGCTGTCGTTGAGCAAGGTCCGGGGGCTGTTTTCAAACATCTGTATCTTCACATCCAGCATTCTGGAAACTTCCAGAGAATCCCTGGCAGCCAGCACACAGCCCCTTTCCACCTCTTCTTTTTTTATATTGGCCAGGTTCACCGCCGTCCGCTGCCCTGCCACAGCCCGTTCCACCATATTGCCGTGGACCTGCAGATTTCGCACCTTGGCTCTGAGTCCCACGGGGTAGATCTCTATCTCATCTCCTACTGCCACAGAGCCTTCCATAAGGGTCCCCGTCACCACGGTCCCGAAGCCTCCCATGGTGAACACCCGGTCCACAGGCAGGCGGAACAGCGAAGGGTCCTCTCTTCTTTCTCTGCAATCTCTGGCCATTTCACATAGGAGAGCTTTCAATGTGGAGATGTTTTCCCCGGTATAAGAGGAAACCTCCACCACCGGAGCCCCCTCCAAAAAAGTGCCCTTCACCAGCTCATCAATGTCTTCCCGCACCACATCCAGCCATTCCCGTTCCGCCAGGTCTGCCTTGGTGACTGCCACGATCCCTTTTTCTATGTGGAGCATTTTCAGAATATCAAAATGTTCTCTGGTCTGGGGCATGACGCCCTCATCCGCCGCCACCACCAGCAGCACCAGGTCTATGCCCCCTATCCCCGCCAGCATATTCCTGATAAAGCGCTCATGGCCCGGCACATCTATGATCCCGATCTGCTGTCCGGTTTCCTCGTCCACCAGATCTGCAAAGCCCAGCTCTATGGTGATGCCCCTTTGCTTTTCTTCCTTCAAGCGGTCCGTGTCCACCCCGGTCAGGGCCTTTATCAGGCAGGTCTTCCCATGATCCACATGGCCTGCGGTCCCTACGATGGCATGTCTCATTTTTCCTGCTTCTCCTTAAAGTATTCCAGAACAAAGACCCGGAAGGCCTCCGCCACCGGGGAAAGGACAGCGTCTTTTCTGTGAGCCAGATAAAACCGGCGCTCCGTCGGAAGCCCTGCCACAGGGAAGGTCAAAAGGCCTTCCCCACCGGCAGCCAGCCGGGAAATCACGGAAACGCCCATTCCCCGGCGCACGCCTTCCTTGATGGCCTCCATACTGTTGCTGCGAAAGACGATCCTGAAGCGTTTCGGATCCAGGCCAATGGCCGCCAGGCTTTCTTCATACGCCTGCCGTGTAGCGGATCCCTGCTCCCGCCAGAGAAAGGAAAATTCCATCAGAGAAGCCGGCTCCACCGGTCCCGGCCCCATGCTCCGGAAGGTTTCATTGTCCGGCGTTATCAGCACCATCTGGTCCTCCAGCAGGGGATGATATTCCAGATTCCCGTCTCCCGCCTGTCCCAGAAGCCCCAGCTCGCCCCGGCGGGCCAGCAAGTTTTTGGCCGCCTGCCGGCTGTCCGACTGCTCCAGATAGAACAGCACGCCGGAATGCCGCTTCTGAAATGCCGCTATCAGCTCCGGCGCCAGATACTGGCCGGGGATAGAAGATGCCTGGAGCTCCACCACTCCTTCCATACGGTCGGAGAAGCTTTGCAGAGAAAGGGTCGCTTCCTTTCTGATATTCAGCAGATTCAAGGCGTGATTGTAAAAAATCTTCCCCTGGGGCGTCAGCGTCGGAGCGCCCCCGCTGCGGTCTATAAGGCGGGTCCCCAGTTCCTTTTCCAGATTGGCTACATGAGTGCTTATGGTGGACTGCGTCAGGAAAGAGGCGTCGGCCGCTCTGGAAAAGCCGCCGTATTTCACTACGTTTACAAAGGCTTCTATCTGCTTAAACTCCATTGGGCCCCTCCTTTCCTGCCCGTGCCAGGGCCTCCGCTACCAATTCCAGCTCTTCCTCCATCAGGGTCCGGACCTCCAGCAACACCCGGTCCCGGACGATGCGAACCACCACCGGCGGCTGTCCTTCCCGAAGCCTTCGTTCCAGCTCCGGAGGGGAGATGACCTGTCCATTCAAGGCTACCGCATAGCCCGCCAGATCCGTTCCCGGCGCCGCTCCCCCTCCTACCTGCCCGGGAGATTCCACCACCTCCGGACAATATTCGGGAGCTTTCCGCCGCACAAGGGCTTCCAAGCGCCTTGCCCGGTTGCGAAGCTGATCCGGAGAAGCGGTTATCATGGACAGTACCGGGATCTCTTCCAGGGCTCTTTCCGGCTCCAGATAAAGACGGAAGGTCTCTTCCAGCGCCGCCAGGGTCATCTTGTCTATGCGCACCGCCCGGGCAAGGGGATGTTTCTTCATCTTCTCCACATATTCCCGTTTTCCCACTGCAATGCCCGCCTGGGGCCCGCCCAGGAGCTTATCTCCGCTGAACAGCACCAGGTCTGCACCGCTCTTCACCGCCGCCGTGACCACCGGCTCATCGACGCCGTATTTCTGCAGGTCCGCCAGCAGGCCGCTCCCCATATCATAGACCAGAGGCAAGGCTTTTTCCCGCCCCAGCTCCGCCAGCTCTTCCAATGTGGCCTCCGCAGTAAAGCCCACGATCCGGTAATTGCTGGTATGGACCTTCAGCAGAACCGCCGTGCTTTCTGTAACAGCCCCCCGGTAATCCGAGAGCTTCGTCTTGTTGGTGGTGCCCACCTCCTTCAGCCGGGCTCCCCCCAGCGCCATGATTTCCGGCACCCGGAAAGACCCTCCGATCTCCACCAGCTCTCCCCGGGAGACGATGACCTCACCCCCCGCTGCCAAGGCAGAAAGGCACAGCAATACGGCAGCGGCGTTGTTGTTCACCACCATGGCCGCTTCCGTTCCGGTAATTCTCGTCAGAAGTTTTTCCACATGGCTATGGCGGGATCCCCGGCTTCCTTCCCCCAGGTCGTATTCCAGGGTGGAATAGTGGCCCGCCACTTCCTCCACATTTTCGCAGATCCGGGAGGATAAGGGGGCCCGGCCCAGATTGGTATGGAGGACCACGCCGGTGGCGTTGATCACCCGCCTCAGGCTCCGGCGTCCCAGCCGCTCTATCCGCCGTACCGCCGCCTCCGCCACGGCGTCCATGTCCGTGGAAACCTCTTCCCCTTTCAGTATGGCCTCCCGCAACAGCTCCAGAGTTTCTCTCACTCCGTCCGCTATGAGGGGCCGGGGCAAGGCTCCAAAAAACACAAATAGGCGCTGATCCTGCAGCACCTGATCCATTTTAGGGATGCTCCTCAGCATCTCCTGCTTGCTATTCATCTCTTTCATCCTGCCTTCCCACAACGGCCTCCGAAGCTCCGGGCCCTTTGGCGCTTAAGATAAAATGGCGGGAATATGTGGGAATCGAACCCACCCAGGAGGCTCCTAACCCCCCGAACTGGTTTTGAAGACCAGAAGGCACACCAGCACCCATCTATTCCCCTATCTCTGCGTTCTTCAGCGTTTAAAAAGTATCACATTTTTCCGATGGTGTCAACGTTTTCGCCCCAATTTCGCCTCTGATTGCAGGCATGTGAATAAACCGTCGATTTTAACCGGCGTTGCACCGCAGCCCCTTCCGTTACCGGCTCAGCTCCGTGACCGCCCGGACGGCCTCGTCCACTTCGGTCTCCGTATTGAAACAGGAAAAGCTGAATCTGACGGCCCCCTGCTCTTTGGTCCCCAGGGCCTCATGCAGCCTGGGTGCGCAATGAGCGCCCGGGCGCGTGGCGATGCCATAATCCTGCGAAAGGGCGTCGGATACCTCCCCCGAATCGTACTCACCGATGTTAAGGGCGACGATGGGAGCGCGCTGCCATGTGGAGAAATCGCCATAAATCTTTATGCCGGGAATTTTTGAGACCCCCGTATAAAAACGCTTCGCAAGATCGATCTCTTTTCTGTGAACAACGTCTATCCCCACGCCGGCAATGTATCCGGCGGCAGCTCCAAGGCCCGCTATGCCGTGGCTGTTGAGGGTGCCTGCTTCCAGACGGGTGGGCATTTCTGACGGCTGAAAACGGTTATAAGACTGAACGCCGGAGCCGCCGACCTTAAATGGTCGTATTTCCACCCCGGGCCTGACGCACAGCCCCCCCGTCCCCTGAGGGCCCATCAGCCCTTTGTGCCCCGTGAAGCAAAGGATGTCTATACCCAGTTCTCCCATGTTGATGGGATAGCAGCCGGCAGTCTGGGAAGCGTCCACTATCAGTAACAGGCCGTGGGCCCTGGCAACGGTGGAAATGCGTCTGATGTCCAGCAGATTGCCCGTCAGATTGGAAGCATGGGTACAGACGATGGCTTTGGTCTCCGGCTTTATCAGCCTTTCAAAATCCCTGTGATCCACATTGCCGTAAAGATACGCCGGCACAAAACTCAGAGATACATCTTGCTCCGCCTGAAGTCGGTAGAGAGGGCGGAGGACAGAGTTGTGCTCAAGATCCGTTGTGATCACATGATCTCCCGGGGCAATAAGGCCGTTTATGGCAATGTTCAGCGCTTCCGTTGCATTTGCAGTAAACACCAGCCGCTCCGGGTGGGAAAATCCGAGGAGATCCGATAATGCGCAGCGGGCGTCATAGACTGTCCTGGCGCTTTTCATGGCGCTGTTGTGAGTTCCCCGGGCCGAGTTGCCCATGGAACCCATGGCGGCAGCGACAGCGTCGATGACACATTGCGGTTTATGGAGCGTCGTAGCTGCGTTGTCCAGATAGATCACGGCTTTATCACCTTGGAAACTCCGTTGAGCTTCTCAACGATATCGTACATATTGGTAACGGCGCCTACCGCCAGTTTTTCTGTAAGCCCGTAGAAATTCAGGCAGGTGCCGCAGGTGAGGATCTCCACGCCCCGGGCTTCCATTCCCTTCAGGTCTTCCACAGACACGGCGCCTTCCACCGTCAGTCTGGCGCCGCCGTTGTAGAACAGGATGGCCTTCGGCAGCTCCTTCTGTTGGGCCAGCGCATAAATAAAACCTTTCATCAGCGCCGCTCCCAGTTCATCGCTGCCTGTACCCATGCAATCGGAGCTGATGGCCACGACCGTATCGCTGCGCTTGTCAGGAACACAAAAATCTTCTTCCTCTTCGGTACGTGCTTCCTGCAGCTCCTCCACCCGGACCTTTACGACGTAATGCTTGTCGTCCTGCTTTTCAGAAGCCGCCTGCAAGCCCCTGTTGCCGGCAAACCGTTCCAGATTCTGGACCGCCACGGCATTGTCCACATGGATTTCCAGGATCCCGGGCTCCTTCATCTGCTCTAAGGCCTTTCTGGTCTTTACCACGGGGATGGGACAGGCCTCTCCGATGGCATTTACAACGATATTATCCATTCTCTCATTCCTCCAAACAGTACCTTCAATCCAACATATAGACGTCAGCATAGGCAAGCTGCTTTTCGTTCAGAAAAGCCACTATCTGTTCTTTGTACTGCAGCTCTGCGCACCAGGCGAGGCCGCATCCGGCAGATATTTTTGTGGGTACCGGGATAATACGCCCGGGAATGCCCCATTCTGTGCAGCTGCGCTCCATTGCAAGTGCGTTGACGGTGGTAGCGAAGGTGACCACCACTTTTGGCGAAGTGGCTCTCATCATTATAACATCTCCTGATATGAAATATGTCCAGGCCCGGGAGCAAGTCGTTTATTCTGTTCAGTTGATTATATCACAATCTCCCTTCCTGTGTATTCGCTTCTATATAAACTATCGTTTGAAAGCATCCATTGAAAAAAACGATTTATCGGTTCCTGCTTGTTGACACAGCTGGCTTTTTCTGAGGACCATACCTCTCCTTTCAGTCCTCGTTAAGAGACGTACCTCCATTCCCCTCTTGTTTCCGGGAAAAAACTCCGATATACTGATGATAAGGGTGAGAGGCTCTTCTGCAGCGGACCTTTTGCCTTTTGAAAAAGAGCAGGCCTGCCGCAGATCCTGCCGGCTTTCCCAAAATCCTCTATGAAAACAGGTCGTTTTGAAAGGAGGCGAAGAATATGACTGCAGAACAGATCCGGCTTACGGAAATGAGCAGCCACGCCGGCTGAGCGGCAAAGATGGGCCCCGACGCCCTGGCGCAGGTCCTGTGCCATTTGCCGAAATTCACAGACCCCAATCTAATGGTGGGCTTCGATACCAGCGACGATGCCGCCGTTTACAAAATCAACGAAACCACGGCCCTGATCCAGACGGTGGATCTTTTCCCGCCTGTAGTGGACGAGCCCTATGCCTACGGCCAGATCGCTGCGGCCAATGCCCTCAGCGACGTCTACGCCATGGGCGGCCTGCCTCAGCTGGCCCTGAATATTTTCTGCTGCCCGGAAGATCTGTCCAGGGACGTTATAAAGGACATCCTTATGGGCGGCTATGAAAAAGTAGCGGAGGCCGGAGCCGTGATTGCCGGCGGTCATACGCTGAAGGACAAGGAGCCCAAATACGGCCTGTCTGTCACCGGCTTTGCCCATCCTGCGGAGATCCTTACCAACTGCAACGCCAGGCCGGGAGACGTCCTCCTGCTCACCAAGGCGCTGGGAACGGGCATTCTCAACACCGCTGTCAAGGCCGGCCTTCTCGGGGCCAAAGAATACAAGGGGCTGGTGGCTTCCATGGCCGCCCTCAACAAAGACGCCGCCCTTGTCATGAAAGCATTCCCGGTCCACGCCTGCACGGACATCACCGGCTTCGGCTTTCTGGGACATGCCTTCGAAATGGCCCGGGGCTCCGGCTGCAGCCTGCGGATAGACGCTTCCGCCCTGCCCATTCTGCCCGGCGCTCTGGAGATGGCCGGGGACGGTATCATCCCCGCCGGCGCTTACGGAAACAGGGACTGGCTTTCCTGCTCTGTTCACGTTGCGGATTCCGTCCCTCTGCCGGTGTCCGACGTCCTCTTCGACCCTCAGACCTCCGGGGGACTGCTGATCTCCGTCCCGGAAAAAGAGGGGCTGCGGCTGCTGGCCGCCCTGAAGGATTCTCTGCCGGTGGCAGCTCTGGCAGGCCATGTGGAGGAAAAGGGAGCGTATACCATTTCCGTGGAATAGCAGGCGCCTGCACCTTTCAATCAAAAAACCGGATAAGAGGCATAATGACGGAATACGGTCACAACGCCTTTCATCCGGTTTCTTCATTTACCCTTCTTCCACAAGTCCGAAAGATCCTACCCCCGGCTTATGATTTTGTGCAAAGCGTCCAACACATAGGACAGCTCCTGCTCAGTATTGAAATATCCGAAGGAAAAGCGGACGGTCCCCCGGGGAAAGGTCCCCAGCGCCCTATGGGCCCGGGGAGCGCAGTGAAGTCCGCAGCGGACCTGTATGCCGAAGTCCCGCTCCAAAAGATAGCTGGCCTGGGCGTTGTCCATGGTCAGCATGTCCAGGGAGACCACGGCGCACCTTTCCCGGGCCGGCGGCCCCGGCACAAAGACGCCTTTCATATTCAAGACCCCTTCCAGGAAGAGTTCTGTCAGCCGGGCTTCTTTTTCCCGTATGGCTCCCGGCCCTTCCTTCTCCAGATAGCTCAGCGCATGGCCCAGCCCGACGATGCCCGGCAGGTTCAGGGTGCCCGGCTGGAATTTATCCGGCAGGACCTCCGGAGGCTGCAGCTGATCGGAATGACTTCCCGTCCCTCCTGCCAGCAGGGGCCGCATGGCCGCCGCCAGGGCGTCACTGAGGATCAGTCCCCCCACTCCCTGGGGCCCCAGAAGGCCCTTATGCCCGGGAAAGATCAGTGCGTCTATCCGGCACTTCTCCATGTCTGTTTCTATGGGCCCGGCGGTCTGGGCGGCGTCCACGGCGAAAAAGACTCCCCGCTCCCGGCAGAGGACCCCTATGGACTCCAGTGGGGCCAACACCCCGCAAACGTTGGAGCCGTGATTTATGAGCACCAGCCTGGTCTCCGGCCGGAGTAGCCCTTCCACGGCTTCCGGCTTCGTCCGGCCCTGTGGGTCTGCTGGAGCTTCCTCCCACAGAACGCCGGCTTCCGCCAGCTGTGTAAGGGGCCTGGCTGCGGCGTTATGCTCCAGAGCACTGGTGATTACATGATCTCCCGGGGAAAGCAGTCCCTTCAGGACCAGATTGAGGCCTGCGGTGGCCCCGGCGGTAAATACCACATTCCTCATTTTGGGGAAATGAAAAAGCCGGCACAGGCTTTCTCTGGCCTCTATGACCTTTTCCTCCACACTGTAAGCGCCGGCATAACCGCCCCGGCTGATGTTATAGCCCCAGCGGTCTATATGCTCTCCCACCACCTTCCCCAGGCCGGGGGCCTTGGGGAAGGTGGTGCTTCCGTTATCGCAATATACCTGCTTCACGTTTTACCCTTCTTTCAGATGGACCGGAGTTTTTTACGACAGATACCGCAGGGGCCATCCTGCCCCGGCGCCGAAGCTCCCGCTTCCTCTCCGCTCTTCTATTTTTCCAGCCGCAAAGCAAATTCACCGGTCTTCTCCTCTACGGAGACCCGGTATTTCCGGCCCGTGGCAAAGCGCCGGATGTTTTCCACGGCCACGTTGTTGTCCACCAGGACTTCTATGACCCCGTGCTCCTGCTTCATGGCTTGCTTTACCCGCAGCACCGGCTCCGGGCAGGCACAGCCTCTGGCGTCTACCTGTATCACAGACATCTTCTTTCTCCTTCCTGTATGTATCCCCTTCGTCAGACGCAGTTATCTTTATTCTGCGCCTGTCTCTGCTTCTCTCCGTCACTTCAACAGAACGGCTCTATGCCGCCGCTTTCCCTCTCCGGATATTGACCGCTGCGATGACCGCCACCACAACCAGACAGATGATCACCGCCCAGGGGCCGTTGGCAGAGGGGCCCTCCGCAGAAGAGGCCAGTCCGAAATTATGACAAAAGGCTGCGCCGATCACCAGGCCGCAAACAGCCATGAAGGAATCGGTGTTGCCCTCGCCGGACAAAATCAGCTGCCGCAGGGGACAGCCTCCCAGCAGAACGGAACCGAAGCCTGTCAGCAGCATTCCTAAAAAGTTCCACAGGCCGTCGCTGTGGGCCACGGGCTGTCCCTCAAAGCCCAGGTTGAAAAATCCGGCGATGAGATTGGCAATCACTGCTACCACGACAATGGCCACCGCTCCCCAGAGGAGATGGGGGTCCCGGAAGAGGATGACGTCGCGGATGCCGCCCACGGTGCAGAGCCGGGACCGCTGGGCCAGAATGCCTACTATCAGCCCTGCCGCCAGAGCCATCAGGATAGGCGCTCTCATGGAGCCCGGACCGGACTGGCTGAAAATGAGCAGGCCGGGCAAAGCGCAAAGCAGTACCAACAGTCCCACATTCACTGCGGGAGCCACCAGGCCCTCGCCCTTGCCAAGAGAGTAAGCCCGTCCCAGGCTGAAGCCCTTGTTCAGGCAGAAAACTCCCACGCCGATACCGGCGATGAAGCCCACCAGGCCCACCAATGCATTCAGATCGCCGCCGCCGATGCGCAGAAGCATCCGCAGAGGACAGCCCAGGAACATCAATGCGCCTACCATTACGCAGAAGCCCAGGACGAAGCGGGTGGCCGGAGAGGCCCCTCCCCTGGGTGCAAATTCCTTTCTTGCCAGAGCCATGATGAACGCTCCCAGGACCAGGCCCAGAATCTCCGGCCTGATGTATTGCACCACCTCGGCCTTGTGAAGCCCAAGAGCTCCCGCCGTATCCCGAAGAAAGCAGGCGATGCAGAAGCCCATATTGGCCGGATTGCCGAAAACCACCAGCAATACCGCCAAAACGCCCACCACAACGCCGGCAAGGATAACCCAGATTCTTTCTTTCATAATGTGCAGCTCTCCTTTCCAATTTCTTTCGTACGATTATTACGGTAAAAATAGCGTGGACTGTGTCCTTACTCCATATATATTTTCATTCTACTATATTTGACCGGGCTTTTGAAATTCACGATTCCCATGCTCATTCTCTGTCTATCTAAAAATTCTATTTGAGAGCCCGTCTGCTTTACTGTATAATAAATGCCAAAGATTTCCGACGCCGGCGCCAAACGTAAATGAGGAACACTCCATGGACTATCTGGTTACCTTCCATACCCATCTGGACGCCATCCAATAAATCAAAATCCTGAAGGGCAAAGGCA
>JAUNBO010000036.1 GCA_030527065.1 Bacillota bacterium
CACTGAATGACGATTCAAGCTCCCTCTGTCCCTCAACCTCCCGGAAACCGGGATTTTTCTTTTGTTTTTTTGTGGAATAAGATTGTGTTTTATCCAAAAACTTGGTATAAATATAAGTATGAGCATACACAAGGCCTTGCTCCGTCTTTATTCTTGCACATACGTAATTTCTTCTGAAGTAAAAAGAGGGCCTTATAATGACTGCTTACGAACACCCCGCTCAAGCCTGCTTCCCGCTTTCTCAAAGTCAGAAGAACATCTGGAAGCTGGAATGCGCTTTTCCGGGGACCCCCATCAACAACATCGGCACCACCATCAAGATCCAGGGGCGGATAGACACAGGGCTCCTGCAGGAAAGCCTTGGGGCCGTGATTTCTTCAGACGACGCCCTGCGCACAAGGATATGCCTCGTGGGCGGACAGCCCATGCAGTACCACGCCGCCCCTTCCCCCGAAAGCTTCGATATCCTGGATTTTTCCCTGGCGGACAGCGAAGGCCTGGAGCACTGGGAAGCCCTGGTCACCCGGGAGCCCCTTCCCGTCCTGGACGCCCCCCTGTTCCGCTTCTATATCTTCCGCACCGGCCCCCAGAGCGGCGGAGTGCTGGTGAAGGTCCACCACCTCATTTCCGACGGCTGGGCTCAGGTCCTCCTGTGCAACCGCATCGCCCAGACCTATCTGGAGCTCCTGTCCGGGAAAAAGCCTTCCCTGGAGCCCTCTCCCCCCTACCGGCTCCATGTGGAAGAAGAGCAGGCCTATCAGGATTCCCCGGCCTCCAAAAAAGACGAGGCCTGGTGGACGGCCCAGCTGGAAAAGGACTTCTACCCTGCCACTGTCCGGGAAGGGAAAAGCGCCGTCACCAGCCCCATAGGCCAGCGCCGCAGCTTCCGGCTGCCGGAACTCCTGAACCGGGCGGTCTATTCCTTCTGCCTTAAAAACAGAGTGGCTCCTTTCTCGGTCTTTTACATGGCTCTGGCCATTTACCTGAAGCGCATGGGCGGCAATCCCTGCTTCTCCGTAGGGGTCCCCATCTTCAACCGGGCCTCCTTCCGGGACAAGAACACCACGGGCATGTTCGTCAGCACCCTGCCCTTCATCCATGAGCTGGACGAGGAATGGACCTTCACGGAGTTCAACCGGCAGCTGGCGGAAAACTGGCTGGAGCTCCTTCGCCACCAGCGGACGTCCTTTGAGCGGATAGAGACCCTTGCCCGGCAGCGTCGGCCCCAGGGAGACCCCCTGTTCCGCCTGGCCCTTTCCTATCAGAACAGCCGCATCTTTGAAAGCGACGACGCCTCGGTGCATTTCTCCGGCCGCTGGCATTACAGCGGCTACCAGTCCGAGCAGCTCTGCATCCACATCAGCGACCTGACGGACCACCGGCGCTACGCCATAGATTACGATTACCTGACCCAGCTCTTTTCAGAGCAGGAGATAGAGCAGCTCCACCGCTCGGTCACCGGCATCCTCATGGAAGCCCTGGGAGAGCCGGACAAGCCCATCCGCCGCCTTTCCGTCCTCGGCAAGGCGGAAAAGGAGCAGGTCCTCTACACCTTCAACCGCAGCAGCCGGCCCCTTTCCTACATAAGCCCTTATCAGGAATTTTTGAAGCAGGCGGAAGCCCACCCCACACGGGCGGCGGCCATCTGCGCCGGAAAGCGCTGGAACTACCGGGATCTGGCTTCCCAGGGGAGCGCCTTTGCCCGGGCCATTGAAGGGCGGCTTCCGGGAGGCGGGAATCTGGCGGCGGTGCTGCTGCCCCGGAGCCCGGCCCTGCTGGCGGCCATAGCGGGGATCATGGAATCGGGAAACGCCTGGCTGCTGCTTCCCGGCAATCTGCCGGAACGCCGCCTCCGGGAGATCCTGGAAGAATCCGGGGCCGGCCTGGTCATTGCCGGACAGGAGGCCCTGAAGGCCTATCCGTTCCTTGGCTCTCTCCTGCCCTTTATAGATGCCGGCGCCCTGCCGGAAGGATCCGGGGACGCCCCGGAATATTATGTCCCCAGGCCGGAGGACACCGCCTATGTGGTCTCCACCTCCGGCAGCACCGGCAAGCCCAAATGCGTGGACATCGGCCAGCAGAGCCTGCTGAACTTTGCCCGGGCCATGAGGCCCTTCTACGGAAGGGGCGCAGTCCTTTCCCTCTGCAACGTCAGCTTCGACGCTTTCCTCATAGAGAGCGTCGCCGCTCTGCTCAACGGCCGCACCATCGTTCTGGCGGAGGAAGAGGAGCAGGAGGACCCCCGCCGCCTGGCGGAGCTCATCCAGCGCTACGGCGCAAGCTTCCTCTCCACCACCCCTTCCCGCCTGTCGGCTCTCCTGCGGGAGCCTGCCTTTGCCGGAGCCATGAGCGGCATGGAAGCTCTCATCTGCGGCGGCGAGGCCTTCCCCTCCGAGCTGCTCCACCGGCTGAAGGAACTCACCTCCGCCCGCATCTACAACCAGTACGGCCCCTCGGAGACCACCGTAGGGGTCAGCGCCCGGCTCCTGAACGACTGTCAGGAAATCACCGTGGGCGCCCCCATGGACAACTGCCGCCTGTATGTGCTGGACTCCTATCTGGAGCCCCTCCCCGTAGGCGCCAGAGGCGAGCTCTGCATCGGCGGCGTCTGCGTGGGAAAGGGCTATCGGAACCAGCCTGAGCTGACAGAGAAACACTTCCTGGACAGCCCCTTCGAGCCCGGAGAACGTCTTTACCGCAGCGGAGATCTGGCCTGCTGGACGCCGGAAGGGGAAATCGTCCTGGCCGGCAGAAAGGACCGGCAGATAAAGCTCCGGGGCCTTCGTGTGGAGCTTTCCGAGATCGCCGCCTGCCTGAAGGAGCACCCCCGGGTGGAGGACGCCGCCGTCAGGCTTTTCGATCACGAAGGCAGCCCCCTCATCGCCGCTTTCTATACGGCGGACCGGGAACTGCCGGAAGGGGAACTCCTTTCCTTCCTTGCAGCCGCCCTTCCCCACTATATGGTCCCCGCCTGCATCCGGCGGATCCCCGCCATTCCCCTGACCGCCAACGGCAAGGTGGACGAAGCCGCCCTGCCCCGGCCCGAGCTGCCCCAGGGGAAGGCCCTGCCGGAAAGCCCCCTGGAGGAACGGCTCCTGGCCATGGTCCGGGAAAGCCTGGGCCGCCCGGACATGGGCGCCGACGCCGACTATTTCCTCTCCGGCGGCGATTCCCTCAGCGCCATGGAC
Organism: Bacillota bacterium; assembly: GCA_030527065.1. Taxonomy (GTDB): domain Bacteria; phylum Bacillota; class Clostridia; order Peptostreptococcales; family Anaerovoracaceae; genus JAEELK01. The sequence goes on from JAUNBO010000036.1 coordinate 3,189, forward strand.
ACTCTGGCCAAAATAGAGGAAGCCTGGGGCCTGCGGCTCCATGTGGCGGATCTCTACGCCTGCCGCAGCGTACAAAGGCTGGCGGCCCTGGTGGCCCAACGCCGGGGAGATGAGGCGGGAGAAGAAGGCTCCGCTCCTCCGGAAAACGCCGCCATCGCCTCCGCCCCGGAGCTGGACGGCTACCCCCTTTCTCCCCCCCAGCAGAGCATCTACGTCCAGAGCCGCATCAACGACGGCGGCATGGCTTACCATATGCCCGGCGCCTTCCGCATAAAAGGGCCTGTGGACCCCCAGAGGCTGGAAGAGGCGTTCCGGGCTCTCGTCGCCTCGGAGGAAGTCCTGCGCACCGCTTTCGTTATGGAAGAGGGCAGGGTGGTACAGAAGATACGGAAGTATGCGGGCTTTTCCCTGCCCGTTCTCACCGCCGGCGATCTGGAAGAGGCCCGGGAGAAATTCCTGGCTCCCTTCTCTCTGGAAACGCCGCCTCTGCTTCGGGCCGCTCTCTGGCAGGAGGGCCCCGAAGCCTGGGTCCTGCTGGTGGACACCCACCACATCATCAGCGACGGGGTCAGCACCCCTCTGATCCTGCGCCGCCTGGCCCTGGCCTATGAAGGGAAAGCCCTGCCTCCGCCCCGGACCCGGTACCGGGATTACGTCCTCTGGCTCCAAAGCCGGCCGGAAGAGGATATGGAACCCCACCGCCGGTACTGGAAGGAAGCCCTCAGCCCCCTGCCGGAAACTCTGGAACTGCCCGCAGACCTGCCCCGGCCTCACTCCTTCGATTTCAAAGGGGACCTGCTTTCCTTCTCCCTCAGCCGGGAGCTCTCCGCCGGCTGCGACGCCTATTGCCGGAGCCGCGGCGTTTCTTCCTACATGTTTTTCGCCGGGCTCTTCGCCCTGTTGCTTTCCCGGCTTGCCGGCCAGGAGCAGCTGCTCCTGGGCACGCCGGTCTCCGGCAGAGTCCGTCCGGAGCTCTGGGAGCTCTGCGGCCTCTTCATCAATACCCTTCCCCTGAAGCTTTCTCCCCGGAAGGACCTCTCCTTCCGGGAATACATAGAATCGGTGAGGGAGCAGGTGGTAGGCATGCTGGACCACCAGGAGCTGCCTCTGGAAGAGCTTCTTCAGCTCCTGGAAGTGCCCAGGAGCCTCAGCCACAATCCTCTCTTCCAGGTCCTCTTCTCCATGCGCCCCATGGACGCCTCGGAACTTTCCCTGGGGGGCCTGCCCGTAAGCTACCTCCCCTTCCCCACAGACACCGCCAAAATGGACCTTTACCTGGAGGCGGCCAAGGAAGGAGAGCTCTATTCCTTCCAGCTGGAATATGCCACTTCCCTTTTTGAAAAAGAAACGGCGGCGCTCTGGTGCCGCTGCTACGAGGCCCTGCTCCGGGAGGTCCTGAAGGACGACTCCAGGGAGCTGAGAGACTATGACGCTCTGTCCCCTGCCGACCGCTTCTGCCTCATAGACAGGCCCTGCCGCACCCGCTTGCCTTATGTGGATCTGCCTCTGGACGTCCTGGCGGACCAGACCGCTCTCCGCATGCCGGAGGAAACAGCGGTGTTTTTCCGGGACCGGACCCTTTCCTATGACGAGCTCCGCCGGCGCTCCGACGCTCTGGCGGCCTGGCTGCTACAGTCCGGGGCAAAGCCGGGGCAGCCCGTGGCCTTTACCGGCCGCCGCTCCCCGGACCTGCTGGCGGCCATGCTGGGCATCCTGAAAGCCGGCTGCGCCTATCTCCCCGTCTCCCCGGACTTCCCCGAAAAGCGGATCCGCTTCATGACAGAAAAGGCCGGCGTGAAGTTCTTCCTCTGCGACGAAGAGACCCGTCCCGGCCTGCCGGCCCTCCCGGGGGTCGCCGCCGTCACCATAGAGGAAGCGGCGGGAGCCGGGCTGCCCTTCACCCCTCCCGAAGGGAGAAGCAGCCAGGACCTGATCCACGTGCTCTACACCTCCGGCTCCACGGGAGAGCCCAAGGGCGCCGCCCTGCCCCACCAGGCCCTCTCCAACCTCATGGCGGCCATGGAGCCCATTCTGGACCTGGCCGGGGGGCCCGTCCTCGCCACCACCAACCTGATTTTCGATACCAGCATAACGGAGACCCTCCTGGCCCTTGCCCACGGGAAGCCCCTGGTCCTTGCCGACGACGAGGAAGCCATGCTCCCCTGGCGGCTGGCGGAGCTCATCCGCCGCCACGGCGTCAGGATGGCCCAGTTCACCCCCTCCCGCATCCAGGTCTGCATAGAAGAAAAGAGCTTTGCGGCGGCCCTGAAGGAGCTGGATCTCATTCTCCTGGCGGGAGAGGCCATAAGCCCTCTGCTCCTGCAGCGGCTGAAGGCCCTCACCGACGCCGCCGTCTACAATCTGTACGGCCCCTGCGAGGCCGCCGTCTATGTCACCGCCGGTCCCTTGAGCGGGGGAAAGCCCGTGGTGCTGGGCCGGCCTCTGCCCAACTGCCGCATCTATGTGATGGACGAAGAGGGAAGGCCCGTCCTTCCCACCGCCGTGGGCGAATATTACATTGCCGGGGAATGCCTGGCCCAGGGGTATCTCAACGACCCGGAGCGGACCCGGGGGGCCTTCCTGCCGGATCCCTTCTTCCCCGGCCAGCGGATGTACCGCAGCGGGGACATAGGCCGTTTGAAGGCCAACGGAGACTATGAATTCCTCTGCCGCCGGGACCACCAGATAAAGCTCCATGGCCAGAGGGTGGAGCTGGACGAGATCAACGGCCAGATCCTGCGCTCGGGCCTGGTGGGGCAAAGCGCCACCCTGGCCGCCCCCATCAGGGAGGGCCTGTGGGAGATCCGCGCCTTTGTGACGCCGCCGCCGGAGGGCGGCCCGGTGGACATGGAAGGGCTCCTGGGCTTTCTCCGCAAGGAGCTGCCCTCTTATATGGTGCCCTCTCACATTTTGTCCCTCCAGGCCCTGCCTTATCTGCCCAATGCCAAGCTGGACCGCCTCTCCCTCCTTGCGCTGGATCCCAAAGCCGAGGGGAGCAAGGCTGCTTCGCCGGAGGCTTCCGGCGGAGAAAAGGGCTCCGGGCCTTCGGAAGAAGCGGACGCCGCCCGGGCCTCCGGCATTGAGAGCCCGGCGGCGGAAAGCCCCGGCAACCCGGCGGACGTCATGGTCCAGATCTGGCGCCGGGTGCTGGAACGGGAGCACATAGACCTCCACCGCCCCTTCTTCGACCAGGGGGGCAGCTCCCTCCTGGCCATGGGCGTCCTCAGCTACTATTTCAACAGCGGCCTCACCATGACCCTGGCCCAATTCTACGAGCACCCCACCCTGGCGGAACAGATAGAGCTGCTGGCAGGCGCAGCCCCGGCAGAGAGTCCAATCCCGGCTTCCGCCGGCGAACCCTCACCGGCGTCGTCTCTCCCCCTGCCCGCCAGACCCCCAAAGCCCACCTGCATCGCCGGGGACAGCTTCGGAGGCCAGGCGCTGCTGACGGGGGCCACAGGCTTCCTGGGGGCCCACTTGGTCCGCTCCCTGCTGGACAGCGGCGTTTCCACCGTCCTCTGCCTCACCCGGGACGGCAGCGAGGAACGGCTGCTGAACATCCTGGCCCGGTTCTTCGGAGACATCTGGGCCCGCAGCCACCGCCACCGGCTCCACGTGGTCCGGGGAGACGTCGGCTGCCCCGGGCTGGCCCTGAGCCCCGAGGCTTACCGGGCCCTGGCGGAGGAAACGGACATGGTCCTCCACGCCGCCGCCGACGTCCGCCACTATGCCCGGGACTCCGGCCTGGTGGACACCAACCAGCTGGGCACCGCCCACATCATAGACTTTGCCCGGGCCGCAGGAGCCCCCCTGAACCACGTTTCCACCATCAGCGTCAGCGGGGAATATCTGAAGGCCGCCCCCTCCGCCAGGGTCCTCTTCTCCGAGGAGGATTTCCATATCGGGCAGAACTGGGAAGACAACGCCTATGTAAAAGGGAAGTTCCTGGGGGAAGCCCGGGTCTACCAGGCCATGGAGCAGGGCCTGCCCGCCCGGGTGTTCCGTCTGGGCCGCCTGGTTGGCCGGAGCAACGACGGGGTCTTTCAGCACAATCCCGAAAGCAACAGCTTCTTCCAGCTGATCCGGGGGCTGCAGCTCCTGGGGGCCATGCCCGCTTCCGTTTCACAGTATTCCGTGGACCTGACCCCGGTGGACGTATGCGCCGACGCCCTGTGCGCCCTTCTGAAGGACCCGGGCCCCGTGTTCCACCTCTACGACCCGGCCCCGCCCTCTCTGGAAGAGCTGGCCCGGCTCCTGGTCCCGGAGCTGCAGGTCCTTTCCGACGAAGAGTTCGGCCGGCTCCTGTCCTCCCGCCTGCAAACGGGAGACATGACGGCTCTGTCCACGGTGACGGAAATGTGGAACCGGATACGCACCACCCCCGCCTCCATCCACCCGGTAAGGACCCGTACCGAGGAGGCCCTCCGGGCCGCCGGCTTCCGCTGGCCCCAGACCCAACCCCTCACCCTGCTTCGCGAATTTACACCGGCTCCGGCAGTGCGGGCCGCCGGGGAAAGGAGATAGGAGCCTATGGAAAGCTTCGGCAGCAGCGCCATCATATCGGATGTGACCCTCACCATCATCATCGCCGCCATCATATACATCACGGCCCTCCTGTTCCGCAGCCGGGACCTGGAGAATCCCCGGCTGATCCACAAGCTGTACTTCATCGTGTCCTATCTGTCCCTGCTCTGGCTCCTGCTGCTGGTGGCCATGCGCTTCGTCGCCCCCGGCAACACCACCCTGCTCCAGACCCTGGACGCCCTCATGTACATAAGCGCCGCCTTCCTGCCGGTGTTCGCCCTCCTCATCGCCCTGGTCTTCGTTTACAGCTGGGAACGCCTGCCCCGGTATCTCCGCCTGCTCTTCATCGTTCCCGGCAGCACCGTTCTGGTGGCCCTTACCAACCCCTTGCACCACCTGATGTACCGGGAATTTTCTCTCATCAACATCCAGGCGGATTTCGGCCCCTACATCTATGTGAACGGCGCTTACTCCTATGGCTCCCTGGTCATCGCCACCGCCCTGCTCTTCCGCTTTGCCTGGAAGAGCAAAAACCGGCTTTACACCCAGCAGGTGATCCTGCTTTCCCTGGGGAACCTCACTCCCATGTTGATCAGCTTCCTGGCCACCTTCGGCCTGATGGAGACCTCCGTGGCCGCCACCCCCATGGCCTTCGTGGTCACCATCCTCTTCACCGGCATCGCCATCTCCAAGCTCCATCTGCTGGACATCCGCCCCATCGCCATCCAGCACGTGCTGGACAGCATAAGCGACTGCTACCTGATCCTCAGCGACAAGGGGCTGGTGATCAGCTACAACGAGCCCTTCCGCCGGGTCTTCGGCCTCCGCTACGGCATTGCGGAGCGGGTGAGCCTGCAGGAATGCGTCAAGGAAGAGGACATAGAGCACAAAACGCCCATTTACAATCTGCTCATCTCCCTCACCTCCTGCCAGGAAACGGGGGCCGTGGTTTCCTATGAAGAAGGCATCGGCATGGACGGGCCCGAGGGCTACGCCAAGTTCTACTATGTGGTGGACATTACGCCCCTGACCCTCAGCCAGCAGCTTTCGGGCTACGTGGTCATGTTCAAGGACATCACCCAGGTGAAGAAGAGCATGCAGCAGCTGCAGGAGAGCCAGTCCCGCCTGATAGAGCAGGAGCGGCTGGCCTTCCTGGGACAGATGGCCGGGGGCCTGGCCCACAATCTGAAGACCCCCATCATGAGCATCTCCGGCTGCGGCTCCGCCATAGAAAACCTGATACAGGAATGCGAGCAAAGCATAGGAGACCCGGAGGTGACCCGGGAGGATTATGCGGAAATTTTCGAAGAGATGCGGGAGTGGCTGAACAGAGCCTCCGACGCCTGCTTCTATATGTCCGAGATCATCAGCACCATCAAGGGACAGGCCGCCAACGTCACCACCAGCTCCGCCGCCTCCTTCTCCCTGAGCGACCTCATCAAGCGCTCCGCCCTGCTGGTCCGCCACGAGCTTCAGAGCGGCAAATGCTACCTGTCCACGGAAAACAAGCTGGAGGAGGAAGCCCTTTTGCAGGGGGACATCAACAATCTGATCCAGGTGCTGAACAATCTGCTCTCCAACGCCATCTACGCCCAGAGCCAGGTGGGAGGCGGCGTCATCACCATAGGCTCAGAGCTTTCGGACACGGAGCTTCTGGTCTATGTGCGGGATACGGGCCCGGGGATAGAGCCCCGCGTAAAAGAAAAGCTGTTCCGGGAGATGACCACCAGCAAGGGCTCCCAGGGCACCGGCCTGGGACTGTATATTTCCAACGCCGTGATCCGGGGCAAATTCGGCGGCTCCATGTGGGCCCGTGACAACCCGGAGGGAGGCACCATCATAGGCTTTTCCATTCCCCGGAGCGCAGTGGAACTGAAACCGCTCTCAAAGAGCAAGAAAAATACCGGAGGTAACAAACAATGAGAAAAAACAGAACGGCCCCTCAGCACACAGAATTTTCCATGCTGGTGCTGGACGATGATGAACTGATGACCCTGACCCTGCAATCCTATTTCCAGGCCTCCGGTTACCGCGTGGACATAGAAAACGACCCCTACGCCGCCATCCGGCGCATCCGGGACGGGAACTACGACATCCTGCTCCTGGATTTCCTCATGACCCCCATCTGCGGAGACCAGGTGGTGGAGGAGATCCGCCAGTTCAACCAGGACCTCTTCATCATCCTGCTGACGGGGCACAAGAGCATGGCGCCCCCCATCAAGACCATACGGGAGCTGGACATCCAGGGGTATTATGAAAAGAGCGACCGCTTCGACCAGCTGGAGCTCCTGGTGGAATCCTGCGGCAAATCCATACGCCAGATGGACGTGATCCGCAGCTACCAGAGCGGCCTTCGGAGCATGCTGGAAGCCATGCCTCTCCTTTACAGCCTGCGGAACTTCAACGAGATCGCCGCCGCCATCGTGGAACGGCTGAACTGTCTGGCAAACTGCCGGGAAGGCTTCGTGTATGTGGATTCCACCCGCTTCACCGCCGACGGCGCTCCCATCATGAGCGAGGAGCGCTTTCTGTGCTTCGATTCCAAGGAGGGCCCCCCCATGAAGGAGGAGGATCTCCTTTCCCACATGCGCACCCTGGAAGGAGTGCCCTTCCATCAGCAGGGATACCTGGCCACGGCCCCCCTCCTGGACGAGGGCGGACAAGTGACGGGCTTCCTGGGGGTCCGCTTTGACAAACCCCTTAAGGATTATCAGCTGCAGCTGCTGGAGCTGTACGCCAGACAGACCGCCGCCGCTCTGGACAATGCGGCCCTCCACTTTCTCCTGAACCGGAAGAACCAGGAGCTCACCTCCGCCTATGACAAGCTGAGAGACAGCTACCTGGAGATCGTCAGCGCCATGCGTCTGATCGTGGACGCCAAGGACATCTACACCCGGGGCCATTCCGACCGGGTCTCCTATTACGCCCACCGCATCGCCATGGCCATGGGCCGGGACGAGGAATTCTGCCGCCGGGTCCGGGTGGCGGGCCTGTTCCACGACATCGGGAAGATAGGCATCGCCGACGACATCCTCCTGTCCCGGGAACGCCTGACGCCGGAGCAGTTCCAGGTCATCATGGAGCATCCCCAGAACGGCCATGAGATCCTGTCCGCCATCTCCCTGTTCCGGGACATCCTGCCGGCGGTACGGAACCATCACGAGCGCTACAGCGGCCGGGGCTACCCCGACGGCCTTACCCAGGAGAGCATCCCGGAGGAAGCCCGCATCATCGCCGTAGCCGACGCCTTTGACGCCATGACCTCCGACCGCCACTACCGCCCGAAGCTGAAGCTGGAAAAAGCCATGGAGGAATTGGAAAACGGCCGGGGCACCCAGTTTGACCCGGAGATCGCCCGGATCTTCCTGGAGCTCCTGAAGGATTACCCGGCCATGGAGGCGGAGCTGGCCTGGACCCACCTGCCCAGAGGCTCAGCCTCAGACTCCATAGACATTTAGAGCGGCAAGGCCCCCGCAAACCGGAACTCTGCGAATTTCCTGAACAAGAAGGAGGACCCCGAGTCATGAAGAACCCTCCCCTTACCCCTGTGGTATATTATGAAACCTTTGGCCGGCTGCTGGAGGCCATGGAAGCCTATGACCAGCGCCCCGCCATCTCCTTTTTTGCCCGGGACCGGAGCCTTCAGACCCGCAGCTACAGCCGGCTCTGCCTGGACGTCCGGCGTCTGGCCGCCGCCCTGCGCCATCATGGGCTGGAGGGAAAACATGTCGGTCTGGCCGGGGAGAACAGCTATCACTGGCTGGTGGCTTTTCTGGCCGTGGTGACAGGAGGTGGCACCGCTGTCTGCGTGGATGTGGAGCAGCCCAGGTCCACCATCAGGGAAATGCTCTCTCTGGCCGATACGGAGGTCCTGATCGCCTCTCCTTCGTCCCTGCCTCTCTGCCTCCCCGCTTCGGAAGGCGCCTCTCCTTTCCTCCGTACCATAGTGATGGAGGGAGCCGAGGGGGCGGTTCCGGCTCCGGCTCCGGATTCGGAGCTTTGGGGCCTGGCGGAGCTGCTGGAGCAAGGCGACGCCCTCTTAGGCAAGGAAGGCTTTGTCCCTCCCGCCCTTTCCCCCGGCCGGCGGGCCCTCATCGCTTTCACCTCCGGCACCACCAGCGCTTCCAAGCCCGTTTCCCTGAGCCACAGAAACCTTCTGACAAACGCCTGTGATTCCAGCGCCATGGTGGCCGCTCCCACAGAGGTCTTCACCGCCCTGCCCTGCTACCATACCTACGGCCTCACCTGCGGCGTCCTGGGGAATCTGGGAAGGGGGGCCCACGTCACCATCAACGGCAGCCTGAAAACCACTCTGCCCGATCTCCGGGAAAGCGGGGCCCTGGTCACCACCACCGTCCCCCTGCTGGTGGAAAGCCTCTACAAATATCTCTGGCTGTGCATTGAAAGAGCCGGGAAAAAAGACCGGGCCCGCCGGCTGCTGAAGCGCAGCCGCACCCTGGACGCCCTGAAGCTCCTTCCCGCCCCTCACCGGGAGCTCAGAGCCCTCTGCCGGGAGGCCCTGGGCCCTCTGGAAATGATCGTCTGCGGAGGCGCTCACCTGGATAAGGAATTGATAGAGAACTTCCGCATGTTCGGCGTGCTCTCCCTGCAGGGCTACGGCATCACCGAATGCTCTCCCCTGGTTTCCGTCAACAGGGAATGCTGCTACGATACGGCCACCGTGGGGCAGGTCCTGCCTCACTGCCAGGTGCGCCTGGTGGACGAGGAGATCTGGGTCCGGGGCGACGGGGTGATGGAAGGCTACTACAACAGCCCGGAGCTCACCGCAGAGGTGTTTGAGGACGGCTGGTTCAAGACCGGAGACCTGGGCTACATAGACGAAAAGGGCTTTCTCTCCATCACCGGCCGCCAGAAGAATCTCATAGTCTTTAAGAACGGCAAGAAGGTCTCTCCCGAAAAGGTGGAGGAGCAGCTTTACCGCATCCCTCTGGTGGGGGACGTCATCGTCTACGGGGCCGCCAGCGGCACCTCTGCCGACGATGTGAAGCTGGCCGTCAGCATCTGGCCGGACCCGGAGGCGTCCAAAGGGCTGGCTCCCTACGAGATCCTGAACAAGCTGCAGCAGGAGGTGGACCGGATCAACGCCGCCCTGCCTTCCTATCAGCAGATCCAGATGATCAACATCCGGGACAGCGAATTTTCCAAGACCTCCACTGCGAAAATCAAGCGCCATGCGTTGTAAAATGAGGAATATGGTTGCTTTTCACGGGCGCCGGGAGGGCTGCTATTCAAAGGGGCGCCGGGGGGGCGGTTTGCCGG
>JAUNBO010000201.1 GCA_030527065.1 Bacillota bacterium
CGCTCCGTGAAAAGCAACGGACGGCCCCTTAAAAAGTAACTTCCAAGCTTCCCTGTTAGACAAAGCTGCCGCATCATGGTAAAATGGAAAAAACAGTTGTTGAGGACCGCCGGCGCAGGGGCCGGCCCGGAGGAAGGATATGGGGAAAAAAACAACAAAAAAACCTACGGTAAACAGATATAAGGGCGCTGCCGCCAAAGAAACGCCGCTGCAATACAGGTCTAAGGTGGACTGGTGGTTTTACGGGCTCTTTGGCCTCATCACCGTCTTTTCCCTGGCTTTCTTCTACGATCATTTCTTCAATCACAACAACACCTTATTCATAGGCGCCGTCTTTCTCTTTGCGGACCTCTTCATTTTGCTCCCCATGCTGGTGAACACCCGATACACCCTTACCCGCAGCAGTCTGAAGGTGAAAAGCGGATTTTTCTGCAACGTGGAGATTTTTTACAGCCAGGTCCTGTCCTTTGAGGAGACCCGGAGCCTGTTTTCCGCCGCCGCCCTCTCCTCCCAGCGGCTCAAGATCACCTACACACAGAACGGCCGGGAGCAGCGCATGGTCATTTCCCCCGCCGAAAAGCAGGATTTCCTGAGAGAGTTTAAAGAACGGCTGGGTTGGTAGTTGCCTCCGGGGGAAAAAGGTGCTACAATTACTTTTTGGGTAATTCCACCGACACAAAACAAAGATGCAGCAGGGGGTGATCTCTATGGAGGGATTCAACGCAGAAAAATATCTGAAAGAGCAGACCCGTTACATTCTGGAGCGGATCAACGGGGGAAAAAGCCAGCGTCTTTATCTGGAATTCGGCGGAAAGCTGGTCCACGATAAGCATGCGGCCCGGGTGCTTCCCGGCTTTGACGAAAACGCCAAGATCAAGCTGCTGCAGCGCATGAAGGAGCAGGCGGAGATCATCATCTGCGTCTACGCCGGCGACATCGCCACCAACAAGACCCGCCAGGATTTCGGCATCACTTACGACCTGGAGGTCCTGCGCCTCATAGACACCTTCCGAAAATACGACCTTTCCATCAACAGCGTGGTGATCACCCGTTATCAGGACGATCCCGCTGTGAATTTTTTTATCAACAAGCTGGAACGGCGGGGCATCCGCACTTATAAGCATTTTTTCACCAAGGGCTATCCTACGGACATAGACACCATCGTCAGCGAAGACGGCTACGGGAAAAACCCGTATATCGAGGTCACCAAGCCCCTGGTGGTGATCAACGGTCCCGGCCCCGGCAGCGGCAAGCTGGCCACCTGCCTTTCCCAGCTGTACCACGAATACCGGCGGGGGACCAAGGCCCGTTACGCCAAATTCGAGACCTTCCCCGTCTGGAACCTGCCTCTGAAGCACCCGGTGAACCTGGCTTATGAAGCGGCCACGGTGGACCTGCGGGATGTGAACATGATAGACTCCTTCCACTTCGACGCCTATGGGGAGGTGGCCATCAATTACAACCGGGATATGGAGGCCTTCCCGCTGGTAAAGCGCATCATAGAGAAGATCACCGGGGAGGAAGCGGAATACCGCTCTCCCACGGACATGGGCGTGAACCGGGTGGGCTTTTCCATAGAAGACGACGAGATCTGCCGGGAGGCCTCCTGTCAGGAGATCATCCGCCGTTATCTCATCAGCCAGTGCCTGTATAAGAAAGGGCTGTTGAACGAGGAGGGCGTGGAAAAGGCCAAGCTGTTGGCGGACCAGCTGGGTCTGAAGGTGGAAGACCGGGCCGTGGTCCGGCCCGCCAGAGAATATGCAGAATATAAGCGCAGCCTGGACAGGCGGTATGAGAACGTGGTGGTGATGGCCCTGCAGCTGCCCGACGGCACCATAGTCACCGGCCGCTCTTCCCGGCGGATGGTGGCCGCCGCCGCCCTGGTGCTCAATGCGGTGAAGCTCCTTTCCGGCATCGGCGACGAGATGCACGTGATCTCCCCCGTAATCTTCGAGACCTTACAGCATTTGAAAACGGACATCCTGGGCCACGAAAAGACCTCTCTCAACTGTGAAGAGGTGCTGTCGGCCCTGACCATTTCCGCCGCCACCAACCCGGCGGCCAAGGTGGCCTGCGAAAACCTGATGAAGCTGAAGGGCTGCAAGGCCCATTGCACCGCCATTCTCAGCGACAGGGACGACCAGACCCTCCGGGATCTGGGCATAGACGCCACCAGCGATCCCGAATACCTGACCAACAACCTGTATGTGTAACAGAGAGCCGGCTCCTTTATGAGGGCCGGTTTT
>JAUNBO010000202.1 GCA_030527065.1 Bacillota bacterium
ACAGGGGACTGGGTTTCCGGGGAGCCGGACCCGGTGCAGGGTCTGCTGAAAAAAGGCTTTGAACCTTCCTTCTATCGGGGGCTGAGCAGGGACACCTACAAGCTTTGGGCGGCTCTGGGGCTTTTTTCCTACCGCCGCTGTTTCCGGGAGGAAGCCGACGTTACGGTATTTTTCGACCCTTTTTTGCCGCCGGGAGTCCGGGGGAAAAGGGTCGTATTCCTGCACGATCTGGCCCCCCTGGTCCGGCCCGGGACCCTCAGGCCACAATCTCTGGCCAGGATGCGGCTGACATTGAGGCAGACCTGCCGGAGGGCGGATCGCATCGTCACTGTGTCACAATTTTCAAAAGGCGAGATCATGATGCTGCTGGGAGTGCCGGAGGAGCGGATCTCTGTGCTGTATTGGGGCGTGGACGGGAAAGAGTTCCGCCCTTGCCGGGACCCGGCGGTGGAAGCCCGGTACGGCCTGCAGGGAGGTTACTTTCTGTTCATAGGGACCCTGGAGCCCCGGAAAAATGTGACGGGGCTGGTCCGGGCCTTCGGGAGGTTCAAGAGGGAGACGGGCTCTGCGGCCCGGCTGGTCCTGGCAGGGAGCGAAGGGCCCCGGGGGGCGGAGCTGCGGAGCGCCATAGCCGCCTCCGGCTGTGAGAGAGAGATCCTGCTGCCGGGCTATGTGGCCCGGGAGGACGTTCCTCCTTTGCTGAGCGGTGCGCTGGCCTTCGTTTTTCCGTCGTTCTATGAGGGCTTTGGGCTGCCTGTGCTGGAGGCCATGGCCTGCGGGACGCCGGTGCTGTGCGGAAACGGCGCTTCCCTGCCGGAGGTGGCGGGGGATGGGGCGCTGCTGGCGCCGCCGGAGGACGAAGGGGCCCTGGCGGCGGCCCTGGGCAGATTGGAAAAGGACGAAGAGCTGCGGAAAACGCTGAGGGAAAAGGGAATGGAGCGGGCGAAGAGGTTCTCCTGGGAGAACGCCGCCCGGCAGCTTTATGAAATCGCGGAGGACGTATATGGGACCGGAGGACAGAACTGACAAAAAGCTGCGGGTGCTGCAGCTGAACAAATACTACGCTCCGGTCATCGGCGGCGTGGAAAAGGTGGCCGAAGAGATCGGGCGGGGCCTGTCTGAAAGGACGGAGATGACGGTGCTGGTCTGCAACAGGCAGGGGCCGGCAGCGGAAGAGGAGAGGGACGGGGTCCGGGTGGTCCGGGCCGCCAGCCCCCGCAGCGTACTGGGGATGCCCCTTTCCTTTTCCTATTTCATCAGGCTCCGGCGGCTGGCCCGGGAAGCCGACGTCCTGCTGCTTCACGAGCCTTTTCCGCTGGGGGACGTGGCCGTGCTGCTCCGGGCCGGAAAAAAGCCTCTGGCGGTCTGGTGGCACAGCGACATCGTCCGGCAGAAGCGCTGGCGTTTTCTGTACGGCCCTCTGCAGAGGAAAATCCTGAACCGGGCGTCGGTGATTCTGGCGGCCACCCAGGCCCATGTAGACTTTTCGGAGGCCCTGGAAGAGTTTCGGGGGAAGTGCCGCATCATTCCCTTCGGCATAGACGCCGCCGCCTTCAGGGCCGGGGCAGCCTCTTGTTCGCCGCTGCAAGAACTGAAAGACCCGTCTCTCCTTTCCGCCCCCGCTTCGGCTTCGCCTTTGAAGCTTCTTTTCGTAGGGCGGCTGGTCCCGTATAAAGGCGTGGAAATCCTGCTCCGGGCCCTGGCGCTTACAGAGGAGATAGATTTATATATAGTGGGGAAGGGGCCGCTGGGAGAGAGCCTCCGGGGATTGGCGGTTTCTCTGGGCATTGAAGAGCGGGTGCATTTTCTGGGAGAGCCGGAGGACCCGGTCCTGAAGGCCTGTTACCGGGACTGCGGCGCTTTCGTCCTGCCTTCCGTCACGAAAAACGAGGCCTTCGGCCTGGTCCAGATGGAGGCCATGGCCTTTGGCAAGCCGGTGGTGAATACGGCCCTTCCCTCCGGCGTCCCCTGGGTCAGCCTTCACGGGCAGTCGGGGATGACGGTCCCCCCCGGCGACGTCGATGCGCTGGCCGGGGCTCTGGAAGCCCTGAAGGACGGAGAACTGCGGGAGAGGCTGGGCCGGGGTGCGCTGGAGAGGGTGGAGACGGAATTCTCCATGGGAATCATGCTGGAAAGAGTGCTGGCCGCCCTGGAAGAGGCGGCCGGCAGCTTGAAAGACTAAGGGAAAAAGGATAGTATTCAAGGGGGTCAAGGGGGCGTCAGGGGGGCGGTTTGCCGG
>JAUNBO010000037.1 GCA_030527065.1 Bacillota bacterium
GAAAAAGCCGCTCCGGCACAGGCGGCCGGGGCGAAGACCCCTCCGATAAAGGAGGAGAAGCCTGCGTCCAAAGAAGCGCCTAAGAAAGCGGAAGAAAGACAGCCCAGACCGGAGCAGAAGAAAGAGACGCCCCGCCGGTCAACAGAACCCCGGCAGGAGAGCAAAGCCCTGCCGCCCCGGACCAGGAAGCCTGCAGCGGAGCCTGCGGTCATCCCGCCGGCAGAGCAAAAAGGAAAGAAGAAGGAGAAGGGCAAGGAGCACGGGCCCGAGGAGAAGAAAGGCAGATACGCCGACAGAGACAAACGGGACGGCGGCAAGGGCAGGGTCCAGGATGGAAAGCGTTACGGAGACCGGAGCGCTCTCCCCAAGAAGCCTGCAAAGCCCCGGAAGACCAAAGCCCAGAGGATCGCAGAGAGAGAAGCGGCAAACCAGCCCCGCATCAACATAGAAGATTTGCCGGAGGGCAGCAGGATCGTCAACGTCCCCATCACCGTGGCGGGGCTTTCCGAGCAGATAGACCGCTCCAATTCCGAGATCATCATGGCCCTCATGAAGATGGGGATCATGGCCAACATCAATCAGAATCTGGACGAAGACACCGTGGTCCTGCTGGGTGCGGACCTGGGGATCAACATCGTGGTGGACAGGGTGGAAGAGGCCGAGATAGAGGAAGGCATAGAGCAGTTTGAGGACCGGGAAGAGGATCTGAAGCCCAGGCCCCCCATCATTACGGTCATGGGCCACGTGGACCACGGAAAGACCTCCCTGCTGGACGCCATCAGAAAGACCAACATCACGGCGGAAGAGGCCGGCGGCATCACCCAGCACATCGGCGCCTCCGAAGTGGTGATCAACGGGCAGCGCATCGTGTTCCTGGATACGCCGGGCCACGAGGCTTTTACAGCAATGCGGGCCAGAGGCGCCCATGTGACGGACATCGCCGTGCTGGTGGTGGCCGCCGACGACAGCGTCATGCCCCAGACCATAGAGTCCATCAGCCACGCCAAGGCGGCGGGGGTCCCCGTCATAGTGGCCATCAACAAGATGGATAAGCCGGGGGCCAGCGTGGACCGGGTGAAGCAGGACCTGACGGAGCACGGCATCCTGGTGGAGGATTGGGGCGGAGATACCATCTGCGTTCCCGTTTCCGCCAAATCCGGCGAAGGCATCACAAACCTGCTGGAAATGATCCTCCTGCAGGCGGAGGTGCTGGAACTGAAGGCCAATCCCAACCGGATGGCAGCAGGAACCGTAATAGAAGCCAAACTGGACAAGGCCAGGGGCCCGGTGGCAACGCTGCTGGTCCTCAACGGGACCTTGCAGCCGGGCATGTCCGTGGTGGCGGGCACCTGCTACGGCAAGGTCCGGGCCATGACCAATTCCAAGGGCGAGAATATCCGTAAGGCAGGCCCCGCCACGGCGGTGGAGATCCTGGGACTGACAGACGTCCCACAGGCGGGAGACGAGTTCCACGCCCTGAAGGACGCCGTGGACGCCAGAGAGATCGCCGAGAACCGGCGGAGCAAGCTGCGGGAAGAGGTGCTGGCCAGAAACGCCAGCGTCACCCTGGAGCAGCTCTTCAGCCAGATACAGGAAGGGGAAGTAAAGGAGCTGAACCTCATCGTCAAGGCCGATGTGCGGGGCTCCGTGGGCGCTCTCATACAGTCTCTGGAGAAGCTCCACAATGAAAACGTCAAGGTGCGTATCATCCATTCCGGCGTGGGGACCATAACAGAGTCGGACGTCATGCTTGCCAACACATCGGGAGCCGTCATCATCGGCTTCAACGTGCGGCCCAGCGCCCAGGTATCGGTGATGGCAGAGGACAAAAATGTAGAGATCCGCACCTACCGCATCATCTATGAGATCATAGAGGACATCGAGGCGGCCATGAAGGGCATGCTGGATCCCATCTTCAAGGAAGTGGTCCAGGGCCAGCTGGAGATACGGAACACCTTCAAGGTCCCCGGCGTGGGCATCATAGGCGGCGCTTATGTCACCTCGGGCAAGATCCAGCGGAACGCAGAGATCCGCCTGATCAGAGACGGCATCGTGATCCATCAGGGCAAGATCTCCTCCCTGAAGCGCTTCAAGGACGACGTCAGGGAAGTGGCCACAGGCTATGAATGCGGCATAGGCATAGAGAAATATAACGACATAAAGGAGGGCGACGTCATAGAAGCCTTCCAGATGGAAGAAATCGAAAGGGAATAAGCTGATATGAAATACAGAGCGGGAAGACTGGGAGAGGAAATACGGCGGGTGATCAGCCAGCTGCTTCTCCGGGAACTGAAGGACCCGCGCCTTTCCGGAATGGTGAGCATCTCCGGGGTGGACGTAACGGAGGATTGCAGCTACGCCACAGTATACTTTACGGTGTTGGACGGCGGGCTGGAAGACGGCAGCGAGGAGCATCACCGCAAAAAGGAAGAGGTCCTGCTGGCCTTCCAGAGCGCCAAAGGACTGATACGGAGGGAGATCGCCAGGCAGATAAAGCTGCGCCATGCGCCGGAGCTGCTGTTCAAGGCCGATACCTCCATGGAGTACGGCAGGCGTATGTCCCGGCTCATAGACAGCCTGGACATTCCAGCAGAGCCGGAGGAGCAAACGGAAGCGGAAGGCGAAGAGCATGAAGACGGAGAGGCCGGAGACCGGTGAACTTTTGCTGCAAATAAAGGAAAAACTGGAGCAGGCGGATTCCGTCCTGCTTTTTCCCCATGTGCTGATGGACGGGGACGCCCTGGGTTCTGCGGCGGCTCTCTGCCTGGCCCTGCGGCGGAGGGGCAAGCAGGCGGAAATCCTTCTGGAGGACGCCGTCCCTGCAAATCTGCGCTTTCTGGACCGGGGTCTGTGCACTTATGAGAGCAGCCTGCCGGCGGAGCCCGACGTCTGCATGGCGGTGGACTGCAGCGACCCGGGCCGCTTTGAAAAAAGGCAGGAACGCTTCCGGGCCGGGAAACTCCGCATCAGCATAGACCATCACGTCACCAACAAGGGCTTCGCCGACATCGATCTGGTGGAGCCGGGGGCCGGGGCCACGGGAGAGATCGTCTACCGCCTTCTTTGCGCCATGGGCTGCCCCATAGATGAAGAGACAGGGCTGGCCCTCTATGCGGCCATCGCCACGGACACGGGAAATTACCAGTATTCCAACACCACAAAAGAGAGCCATCTGATCACGGCGGCTCTGTACGATTCCGGCATGGACCACACCATCGCCAACCGGGAGATCTATCAGACCGTCCGGCCGGAAAAGGTGAAGCTCACCGCCCGGACCATGGCTGCCATGGAATTTTTCTGCGAAGGAAAAGGGGTGGTCGCCTGCGTCAGCCAGAAGGATCTGAAGGAAACCGGAGCCTGGATGGAAGAGACGGAAGGCCTGGCGGAAGAGCTGAGAAACATCTGCGGCGTGGAGATTTCCTGCCTGCTGAAGGAAAGTGAGACCGGGGCCGTAAAGGTGAGTCTACGGGCCAAGGGGAGCCGGAACGTGGCGGCGGTCAGCGCCGCTTTTGGAGGCGGCGGCCATCCGGGGGCGGCGGGGTGTACCTTAAAAGGTCCCATGGAAGAAGCCAAAGGCCTTATAATGAAAGCCATCGCCGGAGAGCTGGAATCATGCTGACAGAGGGCGTCATAGAGCTGCTGAAGCCGGCGGGGATGAGCTCCCATGATTGCGTTTATTTTCTTCGCCGCCTCACCGGCGTGAAAAAGATAGGGCACACCGGGACTCTGGACCCCATGGCCATGGGAGTGCTGCCCCTTTGCATAGGAAACGCCACCCGGCTCATTGAGTATCTGGGGCGGGAACGGAAGCGTTACCGCTGCGAGATGCTGCTGGGGGTGGAAACGGACACCCTGGACATCTGGGGGCAGGTGCTTTCGGACCGGAGAGGGCAGTTCCCTTTTCCTGAGCCTTCCCGGCTTCGGGAAGGGCTGGAGAGCTTCATTGGGCAGCAGATGCAGACGCCTCCCGGCTATTCCGCCATCAAGGTGAAGGGCAGAAAGCTCTATGAATACGCCAGAAAAGGGCGTCAGATAGAGGCGGAGGCCCGGCCTGTGGAGATCCATGAGCTGTCCCTTCTCCGATTTGATTCTGAAACAGGGAGGCTGCTCTTCGATGTGGAGTGCTCCAGAGGCACCTATGTCCGGAGCCTGTGCCGGGACCTGGGTGATTTTTTTGGCTGCGGAGGGACCATGAGCTTTCTTCTCCGCACCGTCAGCGGCCCTTTTTCCATAGAGACGGCGGCCACTCTGGAGGAACTGGAAAACCAATGGAAGGAGCGGCTTCTTCCGCCGGACGTCCTGGTGCGGGGCCTGGGCCGCTTGGTGCTGAAGCCGGAGCGGAGGGCCTGGTTCGGCAACGGAGGGGCCCTCCGGGAGCAGGACCTTCTGGAGCGTCAGGAGGCTTCCGGGCCGGAAGCTTCGGGGGAGACGGGGAAAGACCTTTCCTCTGTCTACCGGGTATATGAAGGCGATGTTTTTTTGGGGACCGCCCGTTACGATGAAGAACAGAGGCAGTTTTTAGCGGACAAGGTGTTTTGCAGATGAAGGTATTCACAGAGCTGAAAGACGTCAGGGACATTGAAAGCACGGCCATCGCACTGGGGAACTTCGACGGCGTCCACAAGGGGCACCAGGCGGTGATCGCCCTGGCCCTGAAAAAGGCCGGGGAAAAGGGCCTGAAAAGCGCAGTCTTTTCTTTTCTCAACCATCCCGGGAACACCTTGCGGGGAAAGGATTCTGTCAGGAACATCATCACCTGGGAGGACAAGAAGAAGATTATAGCCGGGATGGGGGTGGATTATCTCTTCGCCCTGCCTTTTGACGACGCCATCAGGAACACGGCGCCCAGGGAATTCCTGCAGGAGATTATGATAAAGAAGCTGAAGATGAAGGAGGCCTGCTGCGGCTTCAATTATCATTTCGGAAAGGGCGGGGCCGGCTCTCCCGGGACCTTGCGGGAGCTGAGCTGGGAGTTGGGCTTCGGCCTGGAAATGCTGGACCCCTATCTTGTGGACGGCAGGCTGGTCAGCAGCACTCTCATCCGGGAACTGATCCGGAAGGGCGCCATGGAGGACTGCTTCAGATACATGGGAAGGCACTACGCCCTGGAAGGGACGGTGATGGAAGGGAACCGCATCGGCAGGACCCTGCGTTTTCCCACCGCCAACGCAGCCATAGAGCCCGCCATGGCGACGCCCGCCTACGGCGTCTATGTGACCCGCTGCACCGTGGAAGGGCAGCAGTGGAGCAGCATTACCAATGTGGGAGTCCGGCCCACCATAGGGGACGGGGTGCAGGCCATGGAAAGCTATCTTTTCGATTTCACCGGGGAGCTTTACGGCAAACAGATACGGGTGGAATTCCTGAAAAAGCTCCGGGACGAGGTGAAATTCCGGAGCCGGGAGGAACTGGCGGCCCAGATAGAAAAGGATTGCTTGACAGCCCGGGCTTACCATGCTAAAATATGATGTCTGAAAACGCCTAAGGCTGAGTTTTGCGACTCTCCGACGCAGGACCCGGCTTTGGGGAAAAAGAAAAAAAGGAGAAAGAAAAAATGATAGACCAGGCAAAGAAAGCCCAGATCATCGATGAGTACAAAACTCACGAGGGGGACACCGGCTCCCCGGAGGTGCAGGTAGCCATCCTCACCTACAGGATCAACGATCTCAACGAGCATCTGAAAATCCACAAGAAGGACCACCATTCCAGGCGGGGCCTGCTGAAAATGGTAGGACAGCGCAGAAATCTGCTGAATTACCTGAGGAACGTGGACGTAGAGAGGTACAGGACGCTGATCAGTCGCTTGGGATTGAGAAAGTAAAGGGAAAAATAAAAGGCGGGGCCTGGTTCCCCGTCTTTATTTTGTATAAACAATTTTTTCACCGGCTTCCCGCTGAAAGGAGGTCAGGCTTGAGAATTCAGCTTATCCGGCTCCGGGTAGGTTGAATTGTCAAGCCGGCCCGGCAGGCGGAAAAGCCCAAACGGATCGGAGGTAAAAAACACATGAGATTCGAAGACTACAGAACATTCAGGACCGCTGTCGGCGGCAGGCTGCTGCAAGTGGAGATCGGAAAGGTCTGCGGCCTGGCCAACGGCGCCGCCACCATGCGCTACGGGGATACGGTGGTGAACGTCACCGCCACCTGCTCCGCCCAACCCCGGGCGGACATAGACTTCTTCCCCTTAAGCTGCGAGTTTGAGGAAAAGATGTATGCGGCGGGAAAGATCCCCGGCGGCTTCATCAAGAGAGAGGGGAGACCTTCGGAAAAGGCCGTCCTCAGCGCCCGGCTCATGGACCGGCCCCTGCGGCCCCTGTTTCCCAAGGGCTTCTATAACGACGTACAGGTAGTGGCCACGGTCCTCTGCGTAGACCCGGATTGCACGCCGGACGTGGTGGCCATGCTGGGATCTTCCATAGCCCTGTCCATTTCGGACATCCCCTTTGAAGGCCCCACCGCTTCCGTGCTGGTGGGCAGGGTCAACGGCGAATTCGTCATCAACCCCACCCTGGCCCAGCGGGAAGAGAGCGAGCTGCATCTGGTGGTGGCCGGCACCAAGGACGCCATCATGATGGTGGAGGCCGGAGCCAAAGAGGTTTCCGAGGACGTGATGCTGGACGCCATCCTCTTCGCCCACGAAGAAATAAAGGCTCTGGTGGAATTCATAGAAGAGATCGTGGCAGAGGTGGGAAAACCGAAGAGAGAGGTAGAGCTCTACCAGATCCCGGAGGAAATAGACGCCGCCGTGCGGGAGTACGCCACGGACAAGATGCGGGCCGCCATCCAGACGGCGGACAAACAGGAGCGGCTGGACAACATGGATGCGGTGGAAACCGAGGCCAAGGAGCATTTTGCGGAGATCTATCCGGAAAATCCCAAGGACGTGGACGGCGTGCTCTATAACATCACAAAAGAGCAGGTGCGCAGCCTCATCCTGGACGACGGCGTCCGCCCGGACAACCGGAAGCCCGATGAGATCCGTCCCATCTGGTGCGAGACCGGCTTCCTGCCCCGGACCCACGGCAGCGGCTTGTTCACCAGAGGCCAGACCCAGGTCCTTTCCGTTGCCACCCTGGCTCCTTTGGGAGAGTCCCAGACCATAGACGGCATCAGCGAGGACACGGAAAAGCGCTATATGCATCACTATAACTTCCCGCCCTACAGCGTCGGCGAGGCCAGGCCCATGAGAAGCCCCGGCCGCCGGGAGATCGGTCACGGTGCTTTAGCGGAACGGGCCCTCATTCCCGTGCTCCCCGCTCCGGAGGATTTCCCCTACGCCATCCGGGTGGTTTCCGAGGTCCTTTCTTCCAACGGCAGCACCAGCATGGGTTCCACCTGCGGCAGCTGCCTGGCGCTGATGGACGCCGGCGTACCCATTTCGGCCCCCGTGTCCGGCATCGCCATGGGCCTGGTGAAGGGAGAAGACAAGCTGGCCATCCTCAGCGACATCCAGGGGATGGAGGACTTCCTTGGAGATATGGACTTCAAAGTGGCGGGGACCAAGAAAGGCATCACCGCCATCCAGATGGACATCAAGATCCACGGCCTCAGCCGGGAGATCCTGCAGGCCGCTCTGGCCCAGGCCCACGAAGGCCGTATGTACATCATGGATAAAATGATGGAAGAGATTTCCGAGCCCAGGCCGGAACTTTCTCCCTGGGCCCCCAGGATCATATCCCTGATGGTGGACCCGGACAAGATCCGCATCATCATCGGCAAGGGCGGCAGCACCATCAACCGCATCATCGCAGAGACCGGCGCAAAGATAGACGTCAACGACGACGGCATGGTCTCCATCGCCTCTCCGGACATCGAGAGCGCCATGGCGGCCCAGCGGGAGATCGAAATGCTCACCAAGGACGTGGAGGTGGGAGAGGTCTACGACGGCACTGTCACCCGGCTCATGACCTTCGGCGCCTTTGTGGAGGTCCTGCCCGGAAAAGAGGGGCTGCTCCACATCTCCCGCATTTCCAGAGACCGGGTGGACAAGGTGGAGGATGTGTTGAAGGTAGGCGACAAGATCAAGGTGAAGTGCTTTGAGATAGACAGCCAGAACCGCATCAACCTGACCCATAAGGATCTGGAATAAGAGGGAAGTCCGGGCCGTCCTGTAATGTGGGATGTTGCCCGTTACCACCGCTGAATACGCCCCTTGCCCTTCGCATAGAATGGCAGGGGGTGTTTTTGATGAAGAGAAAAAAGATGGCGGCGGTGGCGGCGGGTTTCTGCCTGCTTGCGGCGGGGGGGCTGCTCTGGACGGGGAGCCTGTCGGCGGGGCCGGAGGACGGCGACGGCGCTTATGTGGAAACGGTGGCGGTGGCAGGGGAAGAGGACGTGGTGATACGCTGCGCCCCGGCGGGAACAGGCCGGACGGCCATCACCTGCAACGTGGACTGGGGGGAGGACGTGATCCCCGGGCTGCTGGATATCTGCCGGGAAAAGGACGTGACCATCACTTTTTTCGTCACGGGGAAGTGGGCGGAAAAGAATCCCTGGCTCCTGCGGAAGATGTACCTGGCAGGCCATGAGATCCAGAGCCACGGCTACGCCCATACTCTGTGCTCTCAGGCTTCGGCGGAGAAGATACGGGAGGAGCTGGAAAAGACGGAAGAGATCCTGGAAGAGCTGCTGGGAGTGACCCCCGGGGTCTTTGCGCCGCCTTCCGGGGATTATGACGCCGGCACCGTGGAGCTGTGCCGGACCCTGGGCTATACCCTTTCGTTATGGAGCGCCGACACCATCGACTGGCGGGAGGGCTCCACCGCAGAGGTGATCAAAGAGCGGATTTTGGGAAAGGAGCTGGACGGGGGGATCGTCCTGATGCACCCGAAAGAGGAAACGGCAAAGGCTCTGCCGGAGCTCATAGACGAGATGCGGAGCAGGGGCCTTGAGCCCGGCCCCCTGCGGGATCTGGGGCTGTATTGAGCCCTCGCTGGTCCGGGGAGAGTTACTATTCGTAGGGCGCCAGGGGGGGGCGGTTTGCCGGGCCTCCGCAGGACCAGCAAACCGCTCCCCCTGGCGTCCCCGCGAAAAACAACACCCGGAATGTTGGAGACGCCGTCCCGGGAAAATAGAGATTGACTAAGGGGGCTCCGCTACATAAAATAGAAGAGACGCAGGGGCGGGAGCCCGGCGAAAAATGCAGAAAGTGAAATGGTAAAAAGATGATAGTAAAAGAAACCTTGGGACAGGGGATCGGCATGGTATCGGAGGAGCTGCCTCATTTGCAGTCGGCGTCCATGGGGATCTGGGTCAGGGCCGGTTCCTCTCACGAGACTCCGGAGAACCATGGCATCTCCCACCTCATAGAGCACATGATGTTCAAGGGCACCGCGAGCAGGAGCGCCAGGCAGATCGCAGAAGAGGTGGACCGGATGGGGGTCCACATCAACGCCTTCACGGGAAAAGAGGCCACCTGCTACTATATCAAGTCCCTCAGCGGGAACCTGGAAAAGGCCTCAGAGGTGGTGGCGGACATGTTCCGAAACTCCGTCTTCTCCGAAGAAGAGCTGGAAAAGGAGAAGCAGGTCGTCTATGAAGAGATCAAAATGACGGAGGACACGCCGGAAGAGGACGCCCACGAGATCCTGGATCAGATGGTCTTTTCCGGAACGGAGCTGGAAAACTGCGTCATCGGCACGCCGGAGTCCCTGGCGGCCATCAGCCGCCGGGATATCCTGGATTATCTGGAGAAAGAATATACGAGTGAGCAGACTCTGGTGGCTCTGGCCGGCAGCTTCCGGGAAGAAAGAATGAGAAGCTTTTTCGCCGAAAAGCTGGCGGGGCTGGCGACGGCGCCGGCGGCGGAGCTGCGCCGGGACGCTCCTTATAAAAGCCGGTACCGGGTGAAGGTAAAGGACGTGGAGCAATCCCATATCTGCCTGGGCCTGCCGGGAGTTTCCATGGAGCACCCTCTCTCCTGTGCCATGAAGATGCTGAACAACATCATGGGCGGCAGCATGAGCTCCAGGCTGTTCCAGAGCGTCCGGGAGGAGAAGGGCCTGGCCTACGCCGTGTATTCCGGAGCGGGCTTCTACGTCAACCGGGGGATCTGCAGCATTTATGCCGGCGTGGCCCACCAGAGAGTGGAAGAGGCGGTAAAGGCCATCGTGGAGGAGCTGCGGCTGCTGGGAGAAAAGGGCGTTTCTGAGGAAGAGTTGGAAACGGCCAGGGAGCAGATAAAGAGCAGTCATATCTTCGGCCAGGAGAATGTGAACCACCGGATGTTCTATATGGGAAAGAACCTGCTGCTCCTGGGCAGGGTGGAGACGGCGGAAGAGGTCCTGGAAAGACTGGACCGGGTGACCATGGAGGACGTCAGAGAGGCGGCCCGGCTCATCGCCGGCGTGGAAAATTACAGCGGCGTCCTGATCTCCAACCGGGATCTGGATCTGGAAAAGATAGTGCGGGGGTAAGAAGATGAAGGTGAAGATCGTTTCCGGGAGCGGCAGGCTGCCCCGGTATGAAACCCCGGGCTCCGCAGGCATGGACCTCCGGGCCTGTCTGGAGAAGGACCTGGTCCTGGAGCCGGGAGACTGGGCGGCGGTGCCCACGGGGATCTCCATCGCTCTGCCGGAGGGCTTCGAGGCCCAGGTGCGGGGCAGAAGCGGCCTTGCGGTGAAGCACGGCGTGGGGCTGGTAAACGGCGTGGGCACCATAGACAGCGATTACCGGGGAGAAATCAAGGTTCCTGTTATCAACTGGGGTAAGGGATCATTTACCATCCGTGACGGAGACCGGATCGCCCAGCTGGTGGTCAGCGCTTTTGTGAAAATAGAGTGGGAGCCCGCCGAAGATCTGGAAGAAACGGTCCGGGGCGCCGGAGGTTTCGGCCACACGGGGCTGGAATGACAGAGACGGGCAGCCGGCATTCGGACCCGGGCCCATGAGGAGCGATATGGAACGCAGCAGCGGCATTCTCTTACACATTTCATCCCTGCCGTCGCCCTACGGCGTCGGTACCCTGGGCAGAGAAGCCCGGGAATTCATAGAATTTCTGGACAGTGCGGGGCAGCGCTTCTGGCAGATGCTTCCCGTAGGGCCCACAGGCTTTGGCGACTCTCCGTACCAGAGCTTTTCTTCTTTTGCGGGGAATCCTTTCTTTGTGGATCTGGGGCTTTTGGCAGAAGAGGGCCTGCTGACGGAGGCGGAAGCAGGGGCCGGCACCTGGGGAGACCGGCCGGAGCAGGCGGACTATTCTCTGCTGGCCCGCCGCCGGCCGGCGGTGCTGCGGCAGGCTTATGAAAGAGGACGGGAGCGTTTAAGGGGAGAATGGGAAGGCTTCTGCAGGGACAATGACGCCTGGCTGAAGGACTACGCCCTGTTTATGGCTTTAAAGGAGCATTTCCGGCAAACTCCCTGGGACCAGTGGGAGGACAGAGCCCTGCGCTTTCACCGGCAGGAGGCCGCAGACCTCTGGCGGGAGCGCCTGGCGGGAGAGGTGGAATACCACAGCTTTGTGCAATACCTGTTCTTCCGCCAATGGGGGGCCTTAAAAGCTTTTGCGGAAGAGCATGGAATCAGACTCATCGGGGACCTGCCCATCTATGCGGCCCCGGATTCCGCAGACGTCTGGGGCAATCAGGAGGAATACCTTCTGGACGGGGAAGGACGTCCCCTGGCCGTAGGAGGCACGCCGCCGGACGCTTTCACCAGTCAGGGACAGCTCTGGGGCAATCCCCTTTACCGCTGGGAGAAGATGAAGGAAAACGATTACCGCTGGTGGAAGGCCCGCATGGGGGCTGCCGCCGCTCTCTTCCATGTGGTGCGCCTGGACCATTTCCGGGGGCTGGAAAGCTACTGGCAGATCCCCGCCGGAGCGGAAAGCGCCGCCGCCGGCTGCTGGGCAAAGGGGCCGGGCCTGTCCCTGATCCGGGCGCTGCAGGAGGCCCTTCCCGACCTGGCGGTCATCGCCGAGGACCTGGGCTGCCTGACGCCGGAGGTGAGAGAGCTGCTGGAGGCTTCCGGCTGGCCGGGGATGAAGGTGCTGGAGTTTGCCTTCGATTCCTTGCAGCCCAGCGATTACCTGCCTCACAGATACGGCCGCCGCTGTGCGGTGTATACGGGGACCCACGATAACCTTCCCGCCGCCGCCTGGTTTTCGGAGCTGAGCGCCGATACGGTTCTCTATGCGGCGGAATATCTGGGGCTCTCCCGGGAAGAGGGAAGGGTCTGGGGATTGATCAGAGGCGGCATGAGCTCTGTGGGAGAGCTGTTCATCGCCCAGATGCAGGACTATCTGGAGCTGGGCCGGGAAAGCCGGATGAATACGCCGGGGACCCTGGGGGGCAACTGGCAATGGCGGCTTGTGCCGGGACAACTGTCCCCTGAACTGGCCCGGCGGATACGGGAGCTGACGGCCCTTTATGAGCGCTGATATTTTTTGGGACTGAGGGCAAAACAGGCCCTTCCGCATATACTGCTATTAGCCCGCCCCATTTGTGAAACAAATGGCTGGCGGACTTATGCAAGGAATTCACAAATCTTTGATTTGTAGAATTCTACTGCAATAAGAACTTTGCGGGAGGATGCGGGCATGACGGATATGGGGTTTTTGGAAGAGCTGGCGGCGCTGAGCAGCGGGAGGCCGCCGGAGCGGCTGTGGTTTGTCAAGGGCGCCGGAGCCGGAGGGGTTTTCCGGCCCTATATGGACATGTCGGACTATACCTCCGCCGCCTTTCTTACAGACCCGGAGACGGAGACCCCTGCCTGGGTCCGCTTCTCTCTTTGCGGCGGCTGCCGGGGGGCGGCGGACACCCGGCGGGACGACAGGGGCTTTTCCGTTAAATTTTTCACGTCTCAGGGGGAATACGATCTGATGGGCACCAGCCTGCCCGTCTTTTTTATTGCGGACCCCAAAAAATTCCCGGACCTGTTGACGGCCATCCGCCCCTGCGCCGCCACGGACCTCCGGGA
>JAUNBO010000038.1 GCA_030527065.1 Bacillota bacterium
TCCCGCATCTGAATCACAAAAAGGAGGCATGCCCCCCAGCCCTGCTCCATGGCGGCCCGCAGCTCCTGTATGTGGCGGACGCCCCGCTCTGTGGGAGCGTCGGGGAAACGGGCCATGCCCTCTTCCTCCAGCGTGACCCCTTTCACCTCCAGAAACAGGCGGCGGGGTGAAAGGTCTGCGGCCCGGCCCTCTGCGTAGAAATCGAAGCGGGAGCCGCCGAAGACAGTCTCCGGCTTCAGGAGAGAAAGGCCGCCTTCCAGTCCGGGAAGAACGAGGCGGCCGTCCCGGAGGGCTTCCCCTGCCGCTTTGTTCGGGGCCTGGGCGTCCATGTTTATGAGACGCTCTCCCTTTTGCACCGCCACCAGGGAATACCTGGTCTTCCGCCCTTCCCGGACCGGCGGCCCGGCCTCCCGGGAATCCTCCAAAAACACGACGGCGCCGGGAACCAACAGCTCCCTGCACCGTCCTGTATTCTTCACGTGGACCGTCTCCGGCCGCCCGTCTATTTCCACGTGGGCTATGAAGCGGTTGGGCCTGTCCAGAAAGACTCCCTGCTGCACTCTCCCGTACTTCACCTCAAAGCCCCCTGCACGCTCACTTCCCCTTGCTCTTCCCGGCGCTGCGGACGGCGCTCTTTCCCGCCGCCGTCTTTCCCGCCGCAGCCGCCTCTTTTTCCTTCACGTATACCTGGCGGTTATTGCCGTGCTGTATCCATTGCATCTCCACGTTCCCCAGAGACTCAATGAAGTTCATCAGCTTCTTGTGCCCGAAGTTCCTCACATCGAAGTCCGGATACCGCTTCAGCAGCATGTTCCCCACGTCGCTGACGCCCACCAGCCCCGCATCGTCGGAATTCTCCCGTATGATGGACATCACCGTTTCCCGGATGGTATCCAGGGAGGTCATTTCCGGCTCCTCCGCCGTTTCCTCTTCGCCTTCCTCCAGGCCCTCCGGCAGGGCAATGGACAGCTTTTTCTTTACCTCCTCCGCTTTGGAGCGCACCAGCTGGCTCTTGAAGCCCTCCGGCAGCTCTTTCACCGAGGACGGGGAGGGCGCCGGAGGCTGGCTGGCCAAAATGTCCAGATACTTGAATTTGTTGCAGGCGGCGATGAAGGCCTTGGGGGTCTTTTTCTCCCCCATGCCCACCACGTCCATGCCCGACTCCCGGAGACGGGAGGCCAGACGGGTGAAATCGCTGTCGCTGGTCACCAGGCAGAAGCCGTCCACGTTGCCGGAATACAGGATGTCCATGGCGTCTATGATCATGGCGGAATCCGTGGCGTTTTTCCCTGTGGTGTATCCGTATTGCTGGATGGGCACGATGGAGTAGTCCAGCAGCACCTTCTTCCAGCCGGCGAAGGAGGGCTTGGTCCAGTCGCCGTAAATGCGCTTATAGGTGGCGATCCCCTCGTTGGAGATCTCGTCCATGATGAATTTGATGTACTTGTCGGATATGTTGTCGGCATCTATGAGAACTGCAAATCTCAGCTCGCTTGCCATAAAATTTCCTCCTTTTTGTCCGCCGGCGGCCTATGGCCCCGGTCAATAAAAGATCCTGCTCCGCCGCCGGGCCCTGAAGAGCAAAATGATGTACGCTGTGCCGCACACGAAGAACAGGGCGGCGCTGACCAGCATGGCGGCTTTCAGGTCCCCCAGCATAAGGCTGTCGGTGCGCAGGCTCTCCACAAAGAAGCGTTCCAGAGAATACAGCGCGCCATAGAGCAGGATGATCTGCCCCGGGAATCTGCGCTTCCGGCTCACCGCCAGCAGCAGCAGGAACAGCAGGAAGCACCAGATGGATTCGTAGAGGAAGGTGGGATGGACCATTTCCCCGTCCACCTCTATGGCCCAGGGAAGGTCCGTGGGGCCGCCGTGGGCTTCCTGGTTGAAGTAGTTCCCCCACCGGCCGCAGGCCTGGGCCAGGGCCACGGAGGGGATGAACAGATCCAGGATGTCCAGCCAGTCTGTCCTGATGAAATGGCAGAGAAGTATGGCGGCCAGGGTCCCGAAGATGAGGCCGCCGTGGATGGCCAGGCCCCCGGAACGGAGATCTATGATCTTCCAGAAATCTCCGCCGTAGTAATCCCAATGAAACACCACATAATAGAGCCTGGCGCCCACCACCCCGGCAAGGATGGCCACCAGGGTCACATCTATGGTCTTGTCCGGCTTGATGCCGAAGCGGGGCGCCCGGAAATAGGCCACTATCAGCCCCAGCAGCATCCCCACGGCGATGCATATGCCGTACCAACGGATATCAAAGCCTAAAACACTGAAAGCCACCGGGTCAGGCGTTCCTAATATCATGGCTCTCCTCTCTTTCAAAACTGAACTGCAAAGGCTGCTGCTTTTTATGACGCATAAGTTGTTGGCGGAGAAGCGGGAGGGGGAATTCCTACACGTTGAACAGGAAGTGGATGACGTCTCCGTCCTTCACCTCGTAATCCTTCCCCTCGGAGCGGACCAGCCCCTTTTCTTTTGCCTGGGCCAGGTTGCCGCCGCAGGCCACCAGCGTATCGTAGGGAATGGTCTCCGCCCGGATGAAGCCTTTTTCAAAATCCGAATGGATCTTCCCCGCCGCCTGAGGCGCTTTGGTCCCTCTCCTGATGGTCCAGGCCCGGACCTCCGGCGGTCCCGCCGTCAGGAAGGAGATCAGATCCAGAAGGTGGTAAGAGGCCTTTATGAGCTGGTCCAGGCCGGATTCTTCAATGCCCAGCTCCGCCAGGAACTCTTTCTTCTCCTCCTCGTCCAGCTCCGCCAGCTCCGCTTCCACCTTGGCGGAGATCACCACCACATCGGAGCCCTCGGCGGCGGCATATTCCCGCACCGCTTTCACCAGGGGATTTTCCTCCCCCGCTCCCGCCTCTTCCTCAGAAACGTTGGCGGCGTAAATCACCGGCTTATAGGAAAGGAGCTCCAGGGTCTTTACAAACTCTTCCTCTCCCGGTTCCAGCTGCAAGGTGCGGGCGGGCCGGCCCTCTTCCAGGACCCCCTGGAGCTTTTCCAGGATCTCCAGCTCCGCCTGAAGGCCCTTGTCCCCCTTCAGGTTTTTCCGGGTCTTCTGTATACGGCGGTCCAGAAGCTCCATATCCGCCAGGATCAGCTCCAGATTGATGGTCTCTATGTCCGCAAGAGGGTCCACCTCTCCGCTGACGTGGACCACGTTGGGGTCCTCGAAGCAGCGGACCACATGGACGATGGCCGCCACCTCCCGGATGTGCCCCAGGAATTTGTTTCCCAGGCCCTCTCCCCGGGAAGCCCCTTTTACCAGACCGGCGATGTCGAAGAACTCTATGGTGGTATATACGGTTTTTTTGGAGTCGTACATTTCGTGCAGGACCTGAAGGCGAGGGTCCGGGACCGTCACCACCCCCACGTTGGGCTCTATGGTGCAGAAGGGGTAGTTGGCGGCCTCCGCCCCGGCCCTGGTGACGGCGTTGAACAGGGTGCTTTTTCCCACGTTGGGCAGTCCTACGATTCCTAATTTCATGCGCTTCTATATCTCCTTTAACTGGTCAGGAAATCCAAAATGTCCCATCCTCCGCTTTCTGGCACTTTATATAGCTCTGTATATCCACAGTGCGTACAGCTTATAGTGATAAAGCGTTTGTTTTGAACGTCAAAAATTTTAGCAAAATTCCCGCCGGTGGCTTGGAAGCGGTCACTTTCATAGTTATGGCTGCCGCACTTTGGGCAGCGATATTGCATTTGTTCCATGTTTAAATCCCCTTTACTCGCCGGTGACGATGGCGACGGAAGCGGAGGCGCCGATGCGGTCTGCGCCGGCCTCTATCATTTCCAGGGCGGCGGCCCGGGTGCGTATGCCTCCCGAGGCCTTCACTCCCATGGACTCTCCCACGGTCTCCCGCATGAGCCGGACGTGGCGGGCAGTGGCGCCGCCGGTGGAAAAGCCCGTGGAGGTCTTTACAAAGGCGGCGCCCGCTTCCTTTGCCAACAAACAGGCCCGGACCACCTCTTCCTCTGTCAGCAGACAGGTTTCCAGGATGACCTTCACGATGGCGGGAGCCGCCGCCGCCACCACGGCTTCTATGTCCTGCCGAAGCCGCCGGCCGCAGCCCTCCTTCATGGCCCCGATGTCCATCACCATATCTATCTCTGCGGCCCCTGCGGCCACGGCCAAAGCCGCCTCGGCGGCTTTGGCCCCGGTGGCGGCGCTCCCCAGGGGGAAGCCCACCGTGGCAGCGATCTTCACACCGCTGCCCTCCAGGGCTTCCCTGCACAAGGCCACCCGGCCGGAACTGACACACACGGCGTAAAAACCGTACTGACGGGCCTCTTCGCACAGGCGGCGGACGTCGGCCTCCGTCGCCTCCGCTTTCAGCAGCGTATGGTCTATGTAAGCATTCAGTTCCCTCATGCTTATTTCACGACGATCTCGCCCAGCTGGCCGTTGCTGATGCCGCCGGCGTTCCCCTCGTCCGTATCCAGATGGATCTCCAGGAAGTGGCCTTCCCCGGAACGCACCAGCACGTTGTCGAAGGTAAGCCCTCTTTCCCCTTCAAAGCGCAGGCTCACCATCTGCTTGTCCTTCACCCCGGCTTCCTTTGCCTGCTCCGGAGAAAGATGGACGTGGCGAAGGGCTACGATGGCGCCGTGGTCCAGCTCCACCGTACCGGCAGGCCCCACCAGCTTCACGCCGGGAGTCCCCTCCAGCTTGCCGGACTCCCGTACCGGCGCAGCCACGCCTATGGCCCGGGCGTCGGTCATGGCCAGCTCCACCTGGGTTTCCGGGCGGCAGGGTCCCAGGATCCTGACCCCTTTCAGGGAACCCTTCGGCCCCACGATCTCCACCTTCTCTTCGCAGGCATACTGGCCCGGCTGCACCAGATCCTTGGCGGGGGTCAGCTGATAGCCCTTCCCGAACAGAGTCTCCAGGTCCGCCTGGCAGACATGCAAATGCTTGTTGGACAATCCCACAGGTACTTTGTAACTCATTTTTTCTCTCCTTTGGTATTATGATATTTTTTCCGGTTTCCCGGCGTCTTTTGATTTTTGTGCTGCCTTCTCCCGCCCCGGGCCGCGGGGCGCTATGATGGAATGCCGGGCCGCCATTGGCGGGCCTCCCGGCCCCCCGGGGCTCTGCGCCGGCCCGGCCCCGGGCCCCAGGCCCTACACTTCTTCCAGATAGCTTATGTAGGGCAGGTTCCGGTACATCTGGTTATAGTCCAGGCCGTAGCCCACAATGAATTTGTTCTCTATGGAGAAGCCCACATAGTCCGCAGTCACCTCCGCCGCCCGCCGCTCCGGCTTGTCCAGCAGGGTGACGATCTTCAGGCTTTTGGGCCCCTGGGCCAGCAGATAATCCTTCAGGTACTTCAGCGTCAGCCCGGAATCTATGATGTCCTCCACTATCAGGACGTGTTCCCCCCGGACGGAGGAATCCAGATCCTTCAGGATACGCACCACGCCGGAGCTCTTGGTGGTGGCGCCGTAGCTGCTCACCGCCATAAAATCGATATGCACATCGGCGTTGATCTCCCGTATCAGGTCGCTCATGAACAGAATGGCCCCCTTCAGGACACAGATGGCCAGCACCCGCTCGCCCTCATAATCCTTGGAAATCTGAGCCCCCAGCTGACAGACCCTTTCCTTCAGCTCTTCCCTGGTGATCATTACCTCGCCGAACCTGTAACCGCTCATCCTTTTTCCTCCTGCTCCTTTCCGTCCTCTTCCCGCACTTCGTATTTTGCGTCCCTGATGATGTGCTTCCCCCGGAAGGCCTTGGGATTTGTGACCCTTTCCTCCCCTATCCAGTATTTATCCAGCTCGTCGGCGAAGAAGTACAGAATGAACACCCACAGGGCCAGATCGTCCACCCAGCTGAAAAGAAGCACGGGCATGGGGATCAGGTCCACCGGCGACAACAGGTATGCGATCCCTCCGAAAATGATGAGCTTTTTCCAGAAGGGCACCGTCTTGTCGGGGATGAAGAAGCGCAGGGCTTTCAGGCGCTTCACCAGTATCCTCCAAAAAACGATCCTCATCTCTTACTTCTCCCCCTTGCCGGCCTGCCCCGTTTGCGGGGCTTCCGTTCCCAAAACCCTTTCCAGCTCTTCCATCAGCGTTTCCCAGCCTGTGCGCTTCAGCGCCGACACGGGAAGCAGCAGGTCCCCCTCTTCCATTTCCAGGCTCCGCCGGATCAGGGCCAGGCTCTTCTGCCCCTGGCTCCTGGACAGCTTATCCGCCTTGGTGGCCACCACCAGGCCCCCCATGCCGTAATGGCAGATCCACCGGTACATCTGGACGTCCTGCTCCGTGGGCTCGTGCCGGATGTCCGCCAGCAGGACCACCCTCTTCAGATTGGGCCGGCCGCCGAGATAAGCTTCTATCATGCTGCCCCAGCCGGCCTTTTCCGCCTTGCTGACGCCGGCATAGCCGTAGCCCGGCAGATCCACTATGCGAAAGCTGCCGTTGACCTCGTAGAAATTGATGGTCCGGGTCTTGCCGGGGCTGCCGCTGGTGCGGGCCAGGTTCCGCCGGTTCATCAACAGATTGATGAGGGAGGATTTGCCCACGTTGGACCGTCCCGCAAAGGCGACCTCCGGCAGGTCCGCCGGCGGATATTGCTCTTTTTTCACGGCCACCGCCGCCAGTTCCACATTTTTTATGGTTATCACAGGCCGCCTCCCCCGGGGCCCGCCCCGGAAACGGGGCCCGCTATTCCGCCAGAGCCTCTTTCAGCACCTGGTCCACATGGTCTATCAGCACAAACTCCAGCTTCTTCCGCACATTGGCGGGGATCTCCTCTATATCCTTTTCATTCTCCCTGGGCAGCAGGACCCGGTTGATCCCTGCCCTGTGGGCCGCCAGGACCTTTTCTCTTATGCCCCCCACCGGCAGCACCTTCCCCCGCAGGGTGATTTCCCCCGTCATGGCCAGGTCCTTGCGCACCGGCCTCCCCGAGAGGGCCGACACCGCCGACGTACACATGGTGACTCCGGCGGAAGGGCCGTCCTTGGGCGTGGCTCCTTCCGGGATATGGATGTGGAGGTCCCTGGTCTTATAGAAGTCCTCCGGGATGCCCAGCTCCTGGCTGCGGGAACGGATGTAGCTGACCCCCGCCTTGGCGGACTCCTGCATGATCTCTCCCAGCTGCCCCGTCAGCACCAGCTTCCCGGCTCCCGGCACCACTATGGCCTCTATGGACAGGGTGTCCCCGCCCACTATGGTCCAGGCCAGCCCCGTGGCGACGCCCACCTCGTTCTCTTCTCTTATCATATCATATCTGTGGCGTTTCTTGCCCAGATAATTTTCCAGATTGCCGGTGGTGAAGCGGATGCAGTCCCGCTTCTCCTCCACGATCCTCCTGGCGGCCTTCCGGCAGAGGGTGGCCGTCTCCCGTTCCAGGTTCCGCACGCCGGATTCCCTTGTGTAGTTATTGATGAGGCAGCGCAGCACCGATTCCGGTATGCTGACGTTCTCCGGCTCCAGCCCGTGCTCCTTCAGCTTTTTGGGGATCAGGTACCGCTGGGCGATCTTCACCTTTTCCTCTTCCGTATAGCCCCCCACCTCTATCACTTCCATCCGGTCCAGCAGGGGCCGGGGGATGGTGTCCGTGGTATTGGCGGTGGTGATGAACATCACCTTGGAAAGGTCGAAGGGCGCTTCCAGATAATGATCCGTGAAATCCTTGTTCTGCTCCGGGTCCAAAACCTCCAGCAGCGCAGAGGCCGGGTCTCCCCGGAAATCGTTTCCTATCTTATCCACCTCGTCGAAGAGGAACACCGGGTTCATGGTCCCCGACTCCCGCATGGAAGCGATGATGCGGCCGGGAATGGCGCCGATGTAGGTGCGCCGGTGCCCCCGGATCTCCGCCTCGTCCCGGACGCCGCCCAGCGACATGCGGACGAATTGCCTGTCCAGAGCCCTGGCGATGGATTTGGCAATGGAGGTCTTGCCGGTGCCCGGCGGCCCCACCATGCACAGGATGGGGCCCTTCATGCCCTTGGAAAGCTCCATCACCGCCAGATATTCCAGCACCCGCTCCTTCACCTTTTCCAGGCCGTAGTGGTCCTCGTCCAGGATCTGCGCCGCCTTTTTCAGGTCCTTGTTGTCTTTGGAAAGCTTGTTCCAGGGCAGGTCCAGCATGGTTTCCACATAAGTGCGGATGACGCCGCCCTCCGGCGAAGAAGGCTGTATCTTGCTCATGCGGTCTATCTCCCGCTCCACCTTCTCGTTGATCTTGGCCGGCAGCTTCAGCTTCTTCAGCTTCTTCTTCCAGGCCTGTATCTCGTCCCCGATGTCCTCGTCCTGGCCCAGCTCCGCCTGGATGGCCCGGAGCTGCTCCCGCAGGTAGTATTCTCTCTGGGTCTTGTTGATCTGGTTCCTCACCTTGGTGCCGATCTCATTCTCTATGCTGAGGATCTCTATCTCCTTCACCAGGATATTGCTCACCAGCTCCAGCCGTTCCTCCACGGAAAAGGCCTCCAGTACCGACTGCTTGTCCTCGGTCTTGATGTCCATATGGGAGGTGATGACGTCCGCCAGCCGTCCCGGCTGATCCACAGAGGCCACGGAAGGAAAGATATCCGTGGAGGCCTTGGGATTGTCCTCCAGGTATTCCTCGAAGGAGCTGAGGCAGGTCCGCATGAGGGCCACCACCTTGGGGGGCAGCTCGTCAAATTCCTCTTCGGCGATCTCCTGCACCCGGCACTTGAAATAGGGCACCTCAAAGATCATTTCCTCTATGCGCCCTCTGCTGATGCCTTCCACCAGCACCCGTATGGTGTCCCCCGGCAGGCGCAGCATCTGCTTTATCTTGGCGATGGTCCCCACCCTGTAGAAATCTTCCTGGGTGGGCAGGTCCGTATCCGGGTCTACCTGGGCGGAAAGGAAGACCAGCTGGTTCATCATCATGGCTTTTTCCATGGCGCTGATGGACTTTTCCCGCCCGATATCGAAATGCAGCACCATATACGGAAATATGGTAAGGCCCCGCAGAGGGATCAGAGGCATGGTCTTCAGCCCGGCCATATCTTCCGCCGGCGCCTCTTCCGGGATCCCCCGCCTGTCCTCTTCGGCCGGTTCTTCTGTTTCTCTCTCTTTTTTCTTATCGTCTATCATTTATCTTCACCTTTTCTGTATTGGTCCGCCCCCTTTGGGAGCAAACGCCCGGCAGGCTCATGCGGGAGTTCTGCGAAGCCCCGCCTCCCGGAATTCTGCCGCACTGCGGAAAAACAGGCGGCAAGCCGTCTGTTTTTCAAAACCGTCAAGCTGTTTCCTCTTCGCTGCCGGCCTCCGGGGACGCCAGAGGCTCCGGCGTTTTCGCAGCTTCCTCCCGAAGCACCAGGGTGGGGCCTACGCTGCCGTCTATGGTCCCTCTGGTTATGATGCACTTGGCGATGTCCTTCCTGGAGGGGATCTCGTACATGATGTCCGTCATCACCTGTTCCAGGATGCTCCTGAGCCCCCGGGCGCCGGTCTTTTTCTCAATGGCCTTTTCCGCCACCCGCAGCACTGCGTCCTCTTCTATCTCCAGCTCCACCCCGTCTATCAGGAACAGCCGTTTATACTGTTTCAGAATGGCGTTTTTGGGCTCGGTGATGATGCGGACCAGAGCTTCTCTGGAAAGCTCCTCCAGAGTGACCACCACGGGAAGCCTTCCCACAAATTCCGGAATGAGGCCGTATTTCAGAAGGTCCTCCGCCTGAACGTGCTTCAGGGTCTCGGAGACGTCCTCCATGGAGCGGCTCAGATCCGAATTGAAGCCGATGGTCTTTTCGCCGATGCGGCGCTGTATGATCTTATCCAGCCCGTCGAAGGCCCCGCCGCAGATGAACAGGACGTTGGTGGTGTCGAACTGAAGAAAATCCTGATGGGGATGCTTCCGCCCCCCCTGAGGCGGCACGCTGGCCACAGTGCCTTCCAGTATTTTCAGAAGGGCCTGCTGCACGCCCTCGCCGCTGACGTCTCTGGTAATGGAAACGTTTTCCGATTTCCTGGCGATCTTGTCTATTTCGTCTACGTATATGATGCCCAGCTGGGCCCGTTCTATGTCGTAATCCGCCGCCTGGATCAGCTTCAGCAAAATATTTTCCACGTCCTCCCCCACATAGCCCGCTTCCGTGAGGGCTGTGGCATCGGCGATGGCAAAGGGGACCTCCAGGATCTTTGCCAGGGTCTGGGCCAGCAGGGTCTTCCCGGAGCCCGTGGGCCCTATCATGACGATGTTGCTCTTCTGGAGCTCTATGTCGTTGTCCCGGAACCTTCCGCCCTGGGCGTTGATGCGCTTGTAGTGGTTGTACACCGCCACCGCCAGCACCTTCTTGGCCTGGTCCTGGTCTATGACGTAATCCGCCAGAGTGCCTGCGATCTCTCTGGGCTTGGGCAATCTGTCTATATCGCCTATGCCGAAATTCTCTTCCAGAGACGCAAATTCCTCTCTTATGATATCTGCGCAGAGCTCTATGCATTCGTCGCAGATATAGACGTTGGGCCCCGCCACCAGGCGCCTTACCTGATTTTGAGGCTTTCCGCAGAACGAGCATTTCAGCTGCTTGTTTTCTTCTATTTTACTCATAACATTTCCCCCTGATGGTTTGCCGCACCGATTTTCAATGAAAGGGCCTGCCAACGGGCCCGGGGCTTCCGGCCCCGCAGGCCTCATCGCTTCTCCCGCCTATCTGGGCTGGATCACCTTGTCTATGATCCCATAGAGCACCGCCGCTTCCGGGTCCAGGAAATTGTCCCGGTCCGTGTCCCTGGCGATCTGCTCCAGGCTCTGTCCCGTGTGCCGGCTCAGGATGCGGTTCAGCTTTTCCCTGGTCTTGAGGATGTGCTCCGCATGGATGCGCATATCCTCCGCCTGCCCCTGCATGCCGCCCAGAGGCTGGTGGATCATGATTTCGGCGTTGGGCAGAGCCATGCGCTTGCCCTTGGTCCCCGCCGCCAGGAGAAAGGCTCCCATGCTGGCGGCCATGCCCACGCAGATGGTGCTGACGTCCGGCTTGATGTACTGCATGGTGTCGTAAATGGCCATGCCGGCGGTGACGGAACCGCCGGGGCTGTTGATATAAAAGCTGATGTCTTTGCCCGGATCCTCGGATTCCAGGAACAGAAGCTGGGCCACCACCAGGCTGGCCGTCAGGTCTGTCACCTCTTCTCCCAGAAATACGATCCTGTCTTTCAGCAGCCGGGAATAAATGTCGTATGACCGCTCTCCCCGGCTGGTCTGTTCAATGACTATAGGTACCAGTGACATTGGCTCCTCCTCGCTATTTTATCACCGCGGCTTCATACAGGAAGTCCACGGCTTTTCTGTTGCGGACGTCCTCCGCAATGTAGGCGGCGCCCTCGGCTCCCATCATGGTCTTTACCTTTTCCGGCTCCATGCCGTAGGCTTCCGCTACCTTGGCGTATTCTGCCTCCATCTCTTCGTCGTTCACTTCCAGATTTTCTGCGTCGGCCACGGCCTTTACCAGCAGCCGGGTCTTCACCCGCTTGTAGGCGTCTTCCCTCATGGTCTCCCGGAATTCCTTCATATCCTTCTGGGTGTATTCCAGATATTTTTCCAGATCCAGGCCCTGATACTGGAGCTGCTGGCCGAACTCGTTGAGCATTTCGCTGATCTGGTCCTCCACCATCACCTCCGGGATGTCTATCTCGTTTGCCTCGTAGACTTTCTCTATGACGGCATTCCGCATCTCCCGCTCCACCTTCTCGGCGGCGGTCTTTTCTAATTTCGCCCGGATGTCCGCTTTGTATTCGTCCAAAGTATCGAATTCGCTGACCTCTTTGGCAAAATCGTCATTGATCTCGTCTACCTGCTTCTCCTTGATCTCGTGGACCTTGCACTTGAACACGGCTTCTCTTCCCGCCAGTTCCTCTGCATAGTAATCCTCCGGGAAGGAAAGCTTCACGTCTCTTTCCTCGCCGCTGACGGCGCCCACAAGCTGCTCTTCAAAGCCCGGGATGAAGGAGCCGGAGCCCAGGGCCAGGGGCTGCCGCTCGGCGGCGCCGCCTTCAAAGGGTTCGCCGTCCATATAGCCCGTATAGTCCAGCAGGACCGTATCTCCTTCTTGTGCGGGACGTTCCACCAGCACCAGTCTGGCATTGCGGTTCTGCACGCTCTTCAGCTCCTGCTCCACCGCTTCGTCGCTGACGCTGCCGTCCAGCTTTTTGATCTCCACGCCTTTATAGTCCTTCAGCTCTACCTCCGGCGCCACTGTTACCGTCACCGTTACGTCGAAGCCTTTGCCCTTTTCTATCTGCTCTTCGCCGAAATCTGCTCTGGGCCGGTCCACGGGGTCCAGCTTCAGCTCTTCCAGGGCCGCCGGGTAGGCGTCTGCAAAGAGGTCGTTGATGGCGGGCTCAAAGAAAACGTCTTCTCCGTAATGTGCTTCTATGAGCTTCCGGGGGGCCTTGCCCCTGCGGAAGCCGTCTACGCTGTAGCGGCCCTTGTTTGCCTGGTAAGCCTTTATAACAGCGGCGTCAAAATCCTCTGCCGTGAATTCCAGCTTAAAAGAGACGTCGTTTTTTTCCTTGCCGATAAATGTCGATTTCATTTGGTTATCCTCCTATATGATATGGAAGGACGCGAGTCCGCTCCAACATAATATTATACAAAGGCCGGGAGAAATTGTAAAGATGTATTCTCGATTTCCCTTCCCGTGCAGGTTACTTTTTACGGGGGCGCCAGGGGGGGCGGCCCGTTATTCGCTGCGAGGACCATGACTATCTGCCAGAAGCGGGAGGGGAAATGCCGGGGCCTGTTGGGGGATGGCTGCGCTTGCCCGTTTTTCGAGCAACAGCTTTT
>JAUNBO010000039.1:0-4145 GCA_030527065.1 Bacillota bacterium
CCAAACATCTTTGCTCGTCTCGCCTTAAATTCTTAGCTGGTCCTGCGGAGGTCCGACAAACCGCCCCCTGGCGCCCCTATGAGTAGTAATTTCTCCGCTAAAAGCATTTTAGCGCAAAAAGCCGTTGCAAACAAGCCCGATTTCCGTTATGCTGAAAGTGCGAACCGAAAATGAATCGATTGAAAGGAAAGAGAAATAAAATATGTTCGATATATACGGAGCCAGCCGCGTCATAGAGCCGGGTCAGGTGCTGTCCACCTCCGCCTGGCGGGTGGACAACAGCCGGGAGCTGCGCCCGGACGAGATGCGGGTCTCCCTGCGCAAGCTGCACATAGAGAGCACCAGCTTCAAGCAGATCTGCATAGAGGCCAACAACCACCCACGGCAGATCATGGACCGCATCCAGGACATCGTCATCCGCCGGGGCAAGCTCCACAACCCGGTCACAGACACCGGCGGCGTCCTCTACGGCGTGGTGGAGGAAATCGGGCCGGAATACCATAACAAAAAGGGGCTGTCCCCGGGAGACGAGATCATCTGCAACGCCTCCCTGGCCGCCATCCCCTTGTATCTCAGCCGCATCCTGGGGGTGAGCATGGCCTATAACCAACTGGACGTAGAGGGCTACGCCATCCTTTTCGACGAGTTCCCCATCGTGAAAAAACCCGCAGACCTGCCGGCGGAGCTGCTGCTGTTCACCTTCGATGAATCCGGCACCCTGTTCACCGTGGCGGAGCGGGCCCGGGGGCGGCAGCGGATCCTGGTGGTGGGAAGCAACCTG
Source organism: Bacillota bacterium (assembly GCA_030527065.1). Taxonomy (GTDB): domain Bacteria; phylum Bacillota; class Clostridia; order Peptostreptococcales; family Anaerovoracaceae; genus JAEELK01. The sequence goes on from JAUNBO010000039.1 coordinate 782, forward strand.
CTGACCAACATCCTCTTCGGCTATGTGGCCCGGCAGTCGGCGGGGCCCCGGGCCCAGGTGGTCTGCCTTCTGGACAAGAGGGCCAAGGTCATGATAAAGGGCCGTTCCGTGGACGCCCTGCTGTCCGGGATCTTTACGGAGATCCATTACGTCAACATCCTGAAGCCCCTGGAATGCCTGGAACAGCTGGACGCCGTCAGCCTTTTCGATATGAGCGTCAACTGCGCCGACATTCCCGGTGCGGAAACCATCAACATCCTGGCCACCCGCTACGGCGGCACCGTGGTCTTCGCCAACCTCATCAGCAACTACAACATCGCCCTGTACCTGACGGAATCCATCTCCCGGCAGCTGGAGATCCGCTGCGCAGAGGGCTATCTGGAGGAGTACGACGAATTCGACATCGGGGTGGTCCGGAAGCTCTGGCCTTATCTGCAAAAAGCCACGGTGCTGGAAGAGAAGGTGGAGGACGACGCCGCCTATCCCCTGGGGCGGCAGCGGCAGCAGGTGGAGCAGGAAGGCTTCCGGAAGGACGTGGCGGAGGGCTTTATCTGCGAGAGCCGGGCCATGATGGCGGTGTTGGACGAGGTCCTCAGCGTGGCCAAATACGACTGCAATGTGCTGATTTCCGGGGACACGGGGGTGGGAAAAGAGAAGATCGCTTCCATCATCCAGAAGAACAGCGACCGCCGGATGCAGCCCTTTGTGAAGATCAACTGCGCCTCCATTCCCGCCAACCTCATAGAATCTGAATTTTTCGGTTACGAGAAGGGCTCCTTTACGGGGGCTTCCGATACGGGGAAGCAGGGCTATTTTGAGATGGCGGACAACGGCATCATCTTTCTGGACGAGGTGGGAGACCTGCCGCCGGAGGTCCAGGCCAAGCTGCTCCGGGTGATCCAGGACGGGGAGTTTTTCAGGGTGGGGGGCTCTGCGCCGGTAAAGACCAACGTGCGCATCCTTTCCGCCACCAACCGGGACCTGGAGGAGCTGGTGGACCAGAAGGCCTTCCGCCGGGACCTGTATTACCGCCTCAATGTCTTTCCCATCCGGGTGCCGCCCCTCAGCGAGCGGGTCTCGGACATTCCGGCGCTGGTGGGCCATTTCATCGAGAAATATAACGAGAAATTCGGCATCCGCCGCAGCATTTCCGAGGATGCGGTGGCCTATCTGAAGGGCCAGTCCTGGCCGGGAAACATCCGCCAGCTGGAAAACACGGTGCAGCGGCTCCTGATTTCGGCCAGGGGCGGGGAGATCACGCTGCTGGATGTGGTGAGGGAGCTGCACACGGACCTGTTTGCGCATATGAGCCTGCCGGAGGACGGCGCTCCGGAAGCCGGGCAGACGGGAGACCTGACGGAGCTGATGGAGAGCTTCGAAAAGGAGATTATCCGGCACGCCTGCAAAAAGCACGGTTCCACCCGGAAGGCCGCCAGGGCCCTGAACATCAGCCAGACCCAGCTGGTGCGGAAGAAAAACAAATACGGCCTGTAACAGGAAGGCCTGATTCAGCAGACAGATCATGTAATTCAGCCAGGCGGCAAAGGTGGTCCAGAGAAGAAAGGAAGAGAAAACGCTATGGGAAAGACCAATGCGGTGCGTCTGCTGGACGCTCAGAAAATCGCCCATAAAACCTATGAATACAGTGCGCCGGAGGGCTTCCTGGACGGGGTCTCCGTGGCCCGGTCCACAGGCTTTCCTCTGGAGCAGGTCTTTAAGACCCTGCTGGTCCGGGGAGGCAGCGGCGAGCCCTGTGTCTGCATCATTCCCGTGGCCGAAGAGCTGGATCTGAAGAAAGCGGCCCGGCACTTTGGCGAAAAAAAGCTGGAAATGCTGCCCTCCCGGGAGCTCACGGCGGTGACGGGCTACATCAAGGGGGGCTGCTCTCCCGTAGGGATGAAAAAGCTCTTCAGGACCGCTCTGGATGAAAGCGCCCTGGGACAGAAGACCATAGTGGTAAGCGCCGGTAAGGTGGGGCTGCAGATGGAGCTGGCCCCGGAAGACCTGTGCCGGGTGACGAAAGCCGGCGTCTGCCCCCTCACCTTGGACTGAAAAGTGGTAAATTCACTCCTGCCCCGGGGAACCCTCTCTGCCGCCGCCGCATAAACTGAAGCAGCAGAGGGACGGCGCAGAACGCCGCCTCACCGGAAGGGGCCCCGGCGCTTCTTCCGTAAGAGCAAAGGCAGGAAACAGCATGATCTATCTGGACAACAGCGCCACCACTTTCCCAAAGCCCGCCTGTATGTGGAAGGCCATGGAAAAGTGCCTCCGGGAATACTGCGGCAACCCCGGGCGCTCCGGCCATGAAATGGCCCTGAAAACGGGGGAGGGCGTTTATGAGGCCCGGAAAACCCTGGCCGCCCTGCTGGGAGCGGAGGAGCCGGGGCAGATATTGTTTACCCTCAACGCCACCGAGGCCCTGAACCTGGGCATCCTGGGAGTGCTGGGGCCGGGGGATCGGGTGGTCACCACCGCCATGGAGCACAATTCGGTCCTCCGCCCTTTGAAGATGGCGGAGGGCTGGGGGGTGGAGACCGATATCCTGAAATGCGGCCCCGACGGGACGCTGCCCCTGGACAATCTGAAAAAGGCCCTGCAAAAGAAAAAGACCAGGCTGGTGGTGTGTACCCATGCCTCCAACGTGACGGGGACCATTATGCCCGTGGCGGAGGCGGGAGCTCTGGCAAGAGAGGCAGGGGCCCTGTTCCTGGTGGACGGCGCACAGAGCGCCGGTTCTCTGGAGATCCATGTCCGGGATATGAACATGGACCTGCTGGCCCTGTCCGGCCACAAGGGCCTGCTGGGTCCCCAGGGAACGGGCCTGCTTTATGTCCGCAGGGGTATCCCCCTGCGCCCCTTGAAATACGGGGGGACAGGGACCAATTCCAGGAGCCGCCTGCAGGCCGGGGAATTTCCCGAGGATTACGAGGCGGGAACGGTGAACAGCCCCGGCGTCATCGGCCTGGGCGCCTCCGTCCGCTGGCTCCTTCAGACCGGCGTCTCCCGCATCCGCGCCCATGAGATGAGGCTGATGGCCCGGCTGGATGCAGGGCTCCGGGCCATTCCCGGCGTTTCCGTCTACGGCCCCGAGGACCCCGCCAGGAGAGCGGGGGCCCTGTCCTTCAACATAGCGGGCCTGGACTGCGAAAAAGCGGCGGACATTTTAGCCAGGCAGTACGGCGTGGCCCTGCGGGCCGGCTTCCACTGCGCCGGCCTGGCCCACAAGACCATAGGGACTTGGGAAACCGGGGCCCTCCGCGCCGGCATAGGCCCCTTCACCACAGAAGAGGACCTCCGCACCCTGCTGGACGCCGTGGAAGAGCTGACCCGCCCCATATGGGCAAAGAAGCCGGGGTGATGCGGC
>JAUNBO010000039.1:4245-5854 GCA_030527065.1 Bacillota bacterium
TCAAAACTTCTTGATTTTTCTGCGAAAGGCGGATATAATAATACCAAATCAGGATTCAGTAAATTGTGATTAGACAAAGAGGAGGTATTCTTGTGTTCGTCGGCAGAGAGGCAGAGCTGAAATTTCTCAACGAGAAATACGGAGAAAAAAAGGGGCAGCTGATCGTTCTCTACGGTCGGCGTCGTGTAGGAAAAACCGAAACCCTCAGAGAGTTTTGCAAGGATAAGCCCCACCTCTTCTTTTCCAGCGCGCAGGTAACCGGCCAGGTGCAGCTCGCCAGGTTCTCAAAGGAGCTCTTGAAGGCGGGGGTTCCCGCCGGCCGGTATCTGACGGAGTTTTCCGATTGGGAGAAGGCATTCCGCGCCATTCCCGATTTGCCCTGGGGCGAGGCAAAGAGGCTCGTCGTCATCGATGAATTCCCGTATATGTGCAAAGGCGATCCAAGCATTCCCTCTATCCTGCAAAACCTTTGGGACGCAGAGCTGAAGAACAGCAATGTGATGATCGTTCTGTGCGGCAGCGCCATGAGCTTTATCGAAAAGGAGCTGCTTGCGGAAAAGAACCCCCTGTATGGAAGGGCCACGGGCATTTACAAAATGAAGGCCATGGGGTTTTACGACGCCATAAAATTTTTCCCCGCCTATTCCGAACGGGACAAGGTCATTTCCTATTCGATCCTGGGCGGCATCCCCCATTATCTGAATCAATGGGACCAGGATCTGTCCGTGGCGGAGAACGTCAGGCGAAACGTTCTGACCAAGGGCTGTGTGCTTTACAGCGAGGTGGAGTTTCTGCTTCATCAGGAGCTTCGGGAAACATCCATCTATAACTCTATTATTGAGGCGGTCGCTCTTGGCAATACAAGGCTGAACGACATCAGCCAGAAATCCCTCATAGAGGACACCTCTAAAACAAGCGTTTATCTCAGGAACCTGATTGAGCTGGGAATTGTGGAGCGGGAGTTTTCCGTTGAAGCCGGAACAAAGGAGAAGGCCAATGCCAACAGAGGGACCTACCGCCTGACGGATAACTTCTTCCGTTTTTGGTATGCTTTCGGCTTCGCCAACTTTTCGCAGCTTGAGGACGGAGATGCAGAGGGCGTTTATCGGCATCTCGTGGAGCCTGCGCTCCATGAGTTTGCCGCATTCGCTTTTGAAGACGTATGCCGGGAATATGTGAAGGAGCTGCAAAAGAGAAACGCTTTGCCCTTCCGCTATGTCAGGATGGGGCGGTGGACGGGCAGGACCACCGTCCGGGACGGGCAGGCCGAAACCGGGCTGCGGCTTGCAGAAACGGAAATCGATCTGCTTGGCATTGGCCGGAACGCCGGGGAATATCTTGTAGGGGAATGCAAATTCAAAGGGAGCCCCTTCAGCTATTCCGAGTATCTGGATACGATGGCAAAGCTCACCCCTCTGAAGCAGAAAGCGAAGTTCTATTACGCCCTGTTTTCGGAGAGCGGCTTTGATGAGAAAATCAAGAAGGAAGCCGGCGAGGCGCTGCGGTTGTATTCCCTTGCCGATGTCGTAAATCTGAGCTGACAGCAAAACGGAACGTAAGGCATGCTCAGGGAAAAACCCTGGTTGTACATGTTATTACTGCGGAAAAC
>JAUNBO010000039.1:5954-12772 GCA_030527065.1 Bacillota bacterium
GGATCGAAAAGTGATAAAATATTAAATTACAAGCAGAAAGAGCTTTTTAAAAAGGATCGGATCACGGTAATGAAGGAGAAAGCAAAATGGCACATACAGATGAACAGCTTTTGAACCAGCAGAAAAAGGAAGCTCCTGAAGCCAAGGACAAACCCCCGAAGTATACAGGCGAAACGAAAGACGGCAAGTATCACGGGCAAGGTGTGTATGCCTGGCCGGACGGCACCAGATACGAAGGCCAGTGGAAAGAGGGCAAGTATCACGGACAAGGCGTCATGGTCTACGCCAACGGCGAGAGATACGAAGGCGAATACAAAGACGGTAAAAAGAATGGGCAGGGCGTGTATATCTGGTCCGGCGGCGCAAGATACAAAGGCCAATGGAAAGACGGCAAATGGGACGGGCAGGGCGTATATACCCTGCCGGACGGCAGCAGATACGAAGGCCAATGGAAAGACGGCGGGGATTACTGCGGCCGGGGGGTCCAGTTTTTCACAAAAGGAGACAGGTATAAATATGAGGGAGAATACAAAAACGGGAAAATTGACGGCACAGGCAAGATGATATATGTGAACGGAGAAATATACGAAGGCCAATGGAAGGACGACAAGCGCTGCGGGCATGGCACATATACTTTTTCAGACGGACGGAAGAAAGAAGGCCAATGGCAGGATGATAAATGCCGGGATTGAAGCGCATCACACTGATATTGCGGAATAAGCAGCAGGAGAAATGATATGAAACATAAAGTATTTATCAGCTATTCATCGAAGGACAAACAGACGGCGGACATTTTGGTGGAAACCTTGGAGCAGGAGGGCTTTCCGTGCTGGATCGCACCCCGGAATATCCCTGCCGGTACGGTGTGGGCAAAAGCGATCACGGATGCGATACAGGCTTCCAAATACTTTGTGCTTCTCTTCAACCGGAACTCCAACGCTTCTGAGCAAGTGGTCAGAGAAGTAAATCTTGCGATCAAATATTGCGAGATCCTTCTCCCGTTGAAGATCGATGAAAGCGAGCCCCAAAACGCACTGGAATACTATCTTTCGACAGCACAGTGGGCAAACACGGAATTATTGCCGATAGAAAAAGCGGCGGAGCAGCTTTGTGTCAGGCTGCGCGCGGTGGAGGACAGTGATGGCAGAGAGCAGGAGCAAGCTGCGGCGGGCCTTGCACCCCGGAAGCAGGCCGTGCTCAGTCCGTCAGAGAGAAAGAGCCTGGAAAGCCGGGCGGCGGCAGGCGACGCCGAGGCGCAATATGAGATGGGGGTCGCCAGCATCTATGGCGGCGAAAAGAAAGACGTGCCCAAAGGCGTCCACTTTCTTGATCTGGCGGCGAAGCAGAATCACCCGCAGGCCCAGCTTGCCCTTGCGCGGGTCTATATGGACAAAGAGAATGGGATACAGCAGGACCAGAAGGTCATTTCCCAATTGCTCAGGGCAGCGTCGTCCACCTTGCCGGAAGCAATGATGCTCCTTGGGAAATGTTGCAAAACGAACCGGGACCGGGCATTCCGCTGTTACTTTGAAGCCGCAATGGCGGGGCTGCCGGAGGCGATGTATCTGACGGGGCTTTGCCTGGAACGGGGGACCGGCCGGGAAAAAAATATCAGCGCGGCCCTTACATGGTATGAAAAAGCTGCAAACAGGGGACATGAAGCCGCTATGTTTTCGGCAGGCATGTTGAATTATTTAAATGAAAATAAAGTGCAGGCTGCCTATTGGTACGGACGTGGGGCGGAGGCCGGCAACAGCAAGGCTATGGACGCCCTTGCCAGGATGTACCTGTATGGAAACGGCGGCCTTCCCTGCGACAGGAAGCGGGCGGAAGAATTGTTCCGCCAGGCTGCGGCTCTGGAATATGTCCCCAGCATGCGGGCGTTGTATAAGCTCCTTGCCGAAAGCCGCCCTGCAGAAGCGGCCGCTTTCGCATTGGCGGCGGCAGGGCAGGGCGACGCCTGGGGACAAGTGACCGCAGGATTCGCTTTAAAAGACGGAAGCGGCATAAACCCGGACCTCAAACGTGCGGCGGAATATTTTCGCAGGGCCGCAGAGCAGGGAGATAAGAGAGGGCAATACATGTATGGGCTGATGCTTTTGCAGGGAAAGGGCGTCAGGCAGGATGTTGAAACAGGGGCGAGCTGGCTCGTAAAAGCGGCGGAACAGGGTCTGGCGGCAGCGCAGCTGGCACTGGGGGGACCCTTTGCCGGGGAAATCGGGGATACCCGGTTATCCCGGAAATGGCTGCTTCGGGCGGCGGCTCAGGAAGAAGCAGAGGCTTATTTTTACCTTGCGAGCTATTATTCTTCGGGATCAGATTATGCAAAAGTCAAACGCATATTGAAGCAGGGCGCTGTGATGCCCAAAGCGCCCGCTGTTGCGGCCTTGTGGCTGCAACGGTATAAAGAGGAAGGCAAATTGAGCGAATCACTGGGAGTAAAGGGCGTAGGCGCGGCTATCAACGTAGAGACTTCCGATTGGAAGGAAGCGAATTGGATGAGCGAGTTATGGCAAGCCATGCCCGTATGCTTTTCCGTCGGGGATTACCGCTCTGTGCGGCTTTGCGCAGAACGCTTGCTGACATACGATGTGCTGAAGGAAAAATACAGGGGTTCCTATCGCATCTGTAAAAGCATTGTGGATCATGAGGACGTCGATACATTGGATCAGGTGGTGCAGTGCATTGACGGTAAGCTCAAGCTCATACCAGCCTCCGGCGGCGCCCCGGCCGGGCCCGCAGAGGCTCACGGAGACGCTGGGCAGTAAAAAAACCTGTGCATGGTCAAAGCCGGCCACAATGGACCCCTGTTTCTGCGGCAGCGGCAGAAAGATAAGGACCAGGGATTTGGAAGGAAGAATACAGTGACATACCAGATAGGGTTTATCGTTTCTTTGGCATTGCTTGTGCTGACATTATTGGCCGCAGGAGCATTGGCTAAAAGAAAATACGATCATAAAAAGCTGTTTACCCCGATCAACACAATGCTTGCCGGCGTATTTTTGTCCGCCGCCGCAATGTTTATGCCGATTTATTGGGAGCTGTTCGCCGGGGACCTTGGCTGCGGCGTCAAAACCCTTCTCGTATCCGCCCATAATGCAGTGCGCCTTTTTATGCTGGGCTGTGATTTTGAGTTGATCGTATCGGCCCTTTTGACTGCGCCGGGGTGGGAAGGGCATTGGTATCCGGTGCTTGCCGCAGTCCTCTATGTGCTTGCGCCCATACTGACCTTCGGCTTCATCCTGTCTTTTTTCAAAAACATCTCCGCCTATATGCAGTATATGGGGCACTGGCGTTCCGACGCTTATGTCTTTTCTGAGCTGAACGAGAAAGCCCTCTCCCTTGCCTTAAGCATAAGGGAGACGCACCCCAGGGCCGTGATCCTGTTTGCAGATGCGTACGCCGGCAAGAACAAAGAGAATTCTGAACTGATTGAGCAGGCCCAAAGAGCAGGGGCTCTCTGTTTCAAAAAAGATGTGCTGTCCTTCAATCTGGATCTGCACAGCAAGAGGGCGGAGCTTTCGCTCTTTGTCCTGAGTGAAGACAGTGAGAAAAGCATGGAGCAGACGCTTGGGCTGATGGGCTTGTATAAGAACAGAGCCCATACCCATCTGTACCTTTTTTCCTCCGATGTGGAAAGCGAGCTCCTGGTAAACGGCACCCAACGGGGGAAAATCAAAATCAGGCGGATCAACGAGGCCCGTTCTCTGATCAACTGGATGCTCTATGAAAACGGAGAAGAAATCTTTGAAAGCGCCGCAGATATGGGGGACGGAAGGAAGCGGATCAGCGTGTTGATCGTGGGCCTTGGCAAGCTCGGCTCAGAAATGCTGCGGACCCTGACCTGGTTCTGCCAGATGGATTCCTATGAGGTCCGGCTCAACGCTGTGGACGCCGACCCTGCTGCAAAGTCCCGCTTTGCGGCTTCCTGTCCGGCGCTGATGTCGGAGAAGTACAACGGCGTATGCGCAGAGGGAGAAGCCCAGTATAGAATAGACGTCCATGCCGGGGTGGATGCGGAAACCGAAGAGTTTGAGAAGCTTATCCATGAGCTGGAGACTCCCACTTTTGTTGTGGTGGCCCTGGGCAGCGACGAATTGAATATTTCCACGGCGGTGAAGCTGCGGATGCTGTTTGAACGCAAAGGAGAAAAACCCGTCGTCAGAGCTGTGGTCCAGAGCAATGCAAAGTGTGAGGCCCTTAAGAACGCCCGCAACTTCCGGGGCGCAGCCTATGACATCATATTGATGGGAGATCTGAGATCGTCCTATTCGGAAAAGGTGATCATAGACTCGGCCCTTGAGGAAGACGCCCTGGCCAGACATCTGAAATACAGTGACGACGAGGAGGATTTCTGGGCGTATGAGTACAACTACCGCTCCTCTTTGGCGGCGGCCATACATAGAAAGATTCGCCTTGCCTGCGGGATCCCGGGAGCGGATAAGAGCAACGAGGAACTGACAGAGCAGGAGCGGGAGATCATTGAGTCTCTGGAGCACAGGCGCTGGAATGCGTACATGCTCTCTGAAGGCTACGTGTTCAGCGGCACCACGCAGAGGGAAAGCAGAAACGACCTGGCGAAGATGCATCCGGACCTGGTTCCCTTTTCCCAGCTCTCAGAAGAGGAAAAACGCAAGGACAGCCGGCTGGGGACGAAGTAAGCCGGAGGACTGTAATGCAGATGGAGAAACGGAGGGGACCATGAAGAAGCAGGAGATCGTGGAACTGGTGAAGAAAGAAACGGCGGAAAGCGCCCTGAACCATCTGGGGAAGCTGGGGCGGCCGGAGGAGAAGCTGTGGGGAGAGCCGGAGCTGGGCTTTGCCGCCGGGGACGATCCTCTGTTCCGGGCTTTCAAGGAGGACAACGGGTCCTTTTACTGGACGCCGAAGGAGGCCTTTCTGCGCCACTATGAGGACGCCTCCGTCCGGGAGGAGGAACTGACGGTCCTCAGCGTGGTCTTCCCTCAGAACGAAGAGACCAAGGCCCTGCAACGGAAGCAGAAGACAGAGCCGGGCTTGCCCTGGATGTACAGCCGGAACAGCTGGGGGCCTTTTATTCAAGAGCTGAGCCTTACATTGAAGGAGGCCTTTGCGGCCCGGGGTCTCCGGGCTGCTGCCCTGGACCTGCCGCCGGGCATTCCGGTGAAGCGGTCTGAGCGGTACGGGCCTTGCGCCGCCTGGTCCCACCGCCATGCCGCTCACGCCGCCGGCCTGGGGACCTTTGGCCTCTGCGACGGCCTCATCACCCGCATCGGCAAGGCGGTCCGTTTTACCACCTTCATTTTGGAGCAGAGGATAGAGCCGGACCTGCGGCCTTACACCAGACACAACGAATGGTGCCTCTTCTCTGCGGGCATTCCCTGTGAAGCCTGCATAAAGGCCTGCCCTGCCGGGGCCGTGACGGCGGAGGGACATGATAAGGAGAAGTGCTTCCATCATTTGGAGACCATACAGAAAAAGTTCGGCAGCCTGCCGGAACTGGATGCCCGGGTGGAGGTGGGCTGCGGCCTGTGCCAGGGGGCGGTCCCCTGCCAGAACGGCGTCCCCGGGGGGATCTGACCTTTTGTGTCAGCCCGCCTCACTTGAGGGAGCAGCGGCCTGCCGTTTCCCGGGCGTAAGAGAAGAGAACGGAAAGAGAGAAGATGATCACAAACAAAGAGGCCTATTGCACGGACTTTCAAACAGGTTATAAAGGGAACTCCATTCTGGTGCGAAGCCGCCTTTCCCATCGGAGCCAGCTTTTTATCAACGGCGTGGAGGTCCTCCAGGGAAACTGGGGGGACGCCAATGTTCTGACGGCCACGCTGCAGGAGGCCGGCGGCGTCCGCCGGGAGCTGAAGGCGGTGCTGGAGGGGGGCGGCTACACAGAATGCCACATTTATCTGGACGAAGAGCTGATCTATTCCAGCCAGCAGGACTGGGAGGAAATGGCCGCCGAGGCCCAGGCCCGGGCCAGGCACGAGGAAAAAAAGAGCAAATGGCTTTTGGCGGCGGCTCTGGTGGTCTCTTTGGCCATGGTGGCCACCTATTCCGTGGGCTTCTTTTTCGCCGCCGACAGCGGTCTGGAAATCCCGGTGGTCACCAAGATAAAGGAAGTGGCCTGGCAGTGGTTCGGCTGGGGAGACGGCGGCGCCGGGGATGGGGAGCAGACGCCCCCCGACGGCGGAGAAGAAAGCTACAGGAATGCCAGTTACGAGTGGACCTACGGGATAGACCAGTGGAACTATGAGCTGAGCATCCCTCTTTCCGCCTATGAATATTTCCGGGGGATAGATCGAAGCGGCATTTATGATTACAGCTACTTCGTGGAAGACCCCACTGACGACGCTTACATGGCGGCCCTCACCGACGCCTTCCGGGCGGCTGCCGCAGAGGAAGCGTACAACGACAGGCAGACGGTGGAATTCATCATCAGCTTTGTCCAGGGCCTGGAATATGTCAGCGACATCATAGGGACCGGCTACGACGAATATCCCAAGTTTCCGCTGGAAACGCTGGTGGACGAAGGGGGAGACTGTGAGGATTCCGCCATTTTGCTGGCGTCGCTCTTAAAGGAAATGGGCTACGGAGCCGTGCTGATCCAGACGGAGGATCATATGGCGGTGGGAATAGCGGGGGACGATACCATGACCGGCGTTTATTATGAATGGGACGGCCGGCGGTATTTCTATGTGGAGACCACCTCGCCGGGCTGGATCATAGGGGAAGTCCCGCCGGAGGTGGAAGGGCAGGCCGTTACCCTGCTGTCCATCCAATAGCCGCCGGCATACAATCTATAGGTTTTCTTGTTCGTCCGGGTGAAAGTGGATCACCGTGTC
>JAUNBO010000203.1 GCA_030527065.1 Bacillota bacterium
ATAAAATATTCCAATTTTGAATAGAATAGAATAGAAACAGATGTGATGAGCCGGAAAGAGAGGATGTGAGGACGTGGAAAAACGTTTTTTAGGCGCAAAGACTGCCGGCAGAGTTTACCGGCATTTTATGAATCTGCCTGCGCCCATAGACCCGGAGGCCCAGTTGCTCCAGTCCATCCGCTCCGCCAGAGAGGAATGGACCTCCGCAGAGCGCCGCTTCAACGAGGCCACCAATGCGGACATGGTGGACTGCGCCTCCTACAGCCTGCTGGCGGCAAAGGCGCGCTATATGTATTTATTAAAGGAAGCAAAAGAAAAAGGAGTAGATGTTTCATGAAACGCCGCAAGGCCCTCTGAGCCGCAGGGCCTTTCAGGCCGCGGAACCGATGGGCCCTTTGCTGCGCGGCCGTGAGATTCTTTGACTGTGCCGCTGGGGGATACTTTGGCCATGCGGCCACAGGGCCCTGTACAGCGGCAGCCGGCGCTGCCGGCCTCTAAAGCTCCCGCCGCCCTTCCATGGCCTTGGCCAGAGTCACTTCATCCGTATATTCCAGATCTCCTCCCACGGGGATCCCGTGAGCGATGCGGGTGACCTTTATGCCGGAGGGCTTCACCAGCCGGGCGATGTACATGGCGGTGGCCTCCCCTTCTATGTTGGGATTCGTGGCCAGGATCACCTCCTGCACATCCTGCTCCCGCAGCCGCACCAGCAGGGATTTCAGGTTGATGTCCTCGGGGCCTATGCCGTCCATGGGGGAAATGGCCCCGTGGAGAACGTGGTACAGGCCCTTGTACTCCCGTATTTTCTCCATAGCAGTGACGTCCCTGGGACTTTCCACCACGCAGATGCGGGAACCGTCCCGGTTTTCGCCGCCGCAGATGGCGCAGGGGTCCACGTCTGTCAGATTGCCGCAGACGGAGCAGTATTTCATGGTCCGCTTGGCCTCCAGAATGGCCCCGGCCAGAGCGCCCACCTCTTCTTCCTCCAGCGAAAGAATATAAAAAGCCAGCCGCTGGGCGCTTTTCCCGCCTATGCCCGGCAGCCTGGACAATTCTCCTATCAGGTCGCTGAGGGGTTTTGCGTAATGCCTCATGCTTTATACCACAGACTACATGCCGGGAAGGCCCGCCCCTCCGGTGATCTTTTCCATCTCCGTCCGGGAAAGCTCCTCTATCTGCCGCAGGGCTTCGTTGGCCGCCGCCAGGACGAGATCCTGCAGGGTTTCCGGATCTTCCGGGTCTATGACCTCGGGCTTTATCTCAACAGCCGTGAGCTCCCGCTTGCCATTGACGGAAACGCTTACCACCCCGCCGCCGGCGGTGGCGGTCACTTCCTTCTCATCCAGCTCCGCCTGCAGGGCGTCCATTTTTGCCTGCATGGCCTGAAGCTGCTGCATCTGCTTCTGCATATCCGACTGTCTGGGGCCGGAGGGTTTCTTCCCGGCGCGCATTCCTTTTCCCATGTTCCTCTTTTCTCCTTTATATTCTTTATTGGATTTCTACGTTGATTCCCAGCCGGGCCCCGATCTGCTCCGCCAGCTCTTCCATGGACTCCTGTTTTCCCCCGTCTTCCTTCCGGGAAATACATTCCATGCGCAGGGGGCGGCCCAGCTGCTTTTCCATCAGCTCTTCCAGGGCCCGGGCGTTGTCCTTGGCGTAACGCTCCATGATGGGGCTGGCCGCCTCCACGGTGAAGGTCTTCTCCGAAACCTGCCGCAGGGCCGAGCCGCTCCGCAGCAGATTGAAGCTGCCCCGGATGGCTTCCCCTTCCTCAAAGACCAGATGCCACAGAGTGTCCAGATCCAGGTCCGGGTCCTGGCCCAATCCCGGTTCCTCTTGGGACTCCGGGCCCGGTTCCGGCTTCGATTCCGCTCCCGCCGGCTCTTCTTCCGGAGCGGGGGAGGCGCTTTCGGCAGGGACAGGAGGCGGGCTTTCGCCCGTGGCAGGGGCCGGATTTTCGCCAGGGGCAGGGGGCAGGCTTTCAGCCGTGGCTGAGGGCCGGCTTCCGGCAGGAAGCGGATTCTCGGCAGGGGCAGGGGTCGGGCTTTCAGCCGCAGCGGGAGCCGGCTTTCCCATCGGAGCAGGGCCGGCTTTCTTCCGGGCCCCGGCCTCTTCCCGGACAGGGCGGCTTGGAATGATAGCTCCCTCCCCGCCGCCGGCCATCTGCACCAGGGCCAGCTCCAGCAGGACCCTGGGCTGGG
>JAUNBO010000204.1 GCA_030527065.1 Bacillota bacterium
CTTTAAGAAAAAGACTGCTGAGTCTTCTGCTGACCCTGTGCATGGTGCTGAGCCTGATGCCCGCCTTCAGTGCGGAGGCGGAGGCGGCCACCAACATCGCCGGCACCTTTGAGGGGCAGGATTCCGACGTCTTTACGGCCCTGGGCTTCGATACCAGCGAGATTCCGGAGGGCTACGACGCCGAAACCACCGATAACCCCACGGGCAGGGACATTTCCCTGGGCAATCAGGTGATGGAGTTTTACATGGGCACCAGCTTCGGCTGGAACGCCGAGGGCTGGAACGACAACGGGCGCACCTATGCGAATATGACCCGTCCCAGCGCCAGCAACGGGGGCTCGGGCTTCATCATGTCCTCCGTGGCCGCCGGGGACTTCGACGGCGACGGCCTTCCCGGCGAGGTGGTCCACGTGGGCTACCAAAGCATCCCTTACGGTAAAGACGATCCAACATCCCTGTATATGAGGGTCCAGGACGTCAGCGGCAGGACATGGGATTCGGGGAGCAAGGTGATATCCTCCGCCGTGACGCCCTACTATACCACGCCGAAGGGAAGTGTCCGGATAAGAAATACCAACCTTACCGTGCGCGCGGCACAGCCGGAGCTGGATCACGCCTGGCAGAACCTGCTCCAGGTGGCCGCCGGGGACTTCGACGGCGACGGCATTTCGGAGATCGCCGTCTACATACCGGAGAGCGGGAAGGCCCGCATAAGCATATATAAGTACCTGAAGCAGGCGGATTCGGCGGATAACGCCTGGCTGGACATGAGCAACTGGCGGGAGACCTGGAGCTATGCCATCAGCAGCTCCGCCGACAGCGTCCCCAACATGGTTTCCCTGGCCGCCGGGGACTTCAACCGGGACGGCGTGGACGATCTTGCCGTAGCTCACGGCAGCGTCATTATGGGGGTGGATATGTCGCTCCTCGGCATTGCTTCCTGGAGCGCGGTGGTCTCTGCGGAAAAGAGCAGTGCCTCCGTGCTGTGGGGCTCCAGAGAGCTCATGCTCACCAGCCAGGATACCCTGGACCTGAACGAAAGCGAATTTGGAGACCAGGCCCGGGTCAGCCTCACCGCCGGGGACCTGGACGGGGACGGCGTGGACGAGCTCATCGCCACGGGCCAGCCGGTGGACGACCTGACCAGTTGGGTGTCAGCCAGCTCCACCCTATATACGCAGAACACGGCCCGGACGGCCCTCACCTATCTCTACGACGAGAGCCTGGGCCTCACCATCAATGGCAGCGGCCTTTTGCGTCCCGTCGACGGGGAGATGTCCACCACGGAAATCAACGGGGAGGATGTGACCGCATGGGTCACCAACAACGGCTTTGATGAGGTTTATCGTTCCATGCCCAGCATGCGAACCAACGCCGCCGTCATGAACATAGAGGGCGCCGATTACAGGTATCTGTACCTGGACAGCTGCATGTACCAGTACCAGTCCGGGAGTTTCACCCTCACCATGGCCCTGGACGAGGAACACTACGATGGCGATTCCGCCACCCTCGACGGGGGCTGGGGGATAGGCACCAGCTCCTATTACAGCGAGTACGGCGCCGTGTCCGGCGACATCAACGGCTACGGCTACGACATTCTGGCCTCAAACTTCTATGATTCCACATCGGGCACGGATATCACAGAGCTTCATCCTGGATCCAGTGGCGAAGCAGAGCATTTTTCGGCCTTCGGCGTCCTGGGGGGCGTCGGCGACGGTGCGATCAAGAGCAAGTATGCGGCGGAGGCGCCCACAAGCGACAGCAATGTAGGCAGCACCGCCCTGGCCTTTGTGGATGTGGACATAGACACCACCATCATGGAATACACCGGCGTCCACTACCTGACCTACTCCGACCCCAAGGTCCTGGCCATCATTGCGGCGGCCCCCTACTTTGAGGACGTGGATATCATTTCTGATTACGACTATGCCTGGCAGAATTCCACCTCTTATACCAGCATAAGCGGCGAAGGGGAGAGCGACCTTGTGTCCGTGGACTTCTCCTTCGGCATTTACGGCTCCCTGGAGCACGAGGCCGGGGGCTCCAAGGTGGAGATGCAGACGTCCTATAACTATACCCTGGAGTGGGAAACGGAAACCACGAGGACCGTGGAATACGAGCTCAGCTTTGAGACCAGCCAGGACGAGGACGCCGTGGCCTTCTTCTCCATCCCCACCGAGAACT
>JAUNBO010000205.1 GCA_030527065.1 Bacillota bacterium
CCGGAGGCTCAGGCCCAGGCGGATGAGCTGGTCCAGAGCGCCTCGGTGGCCCAGTCGGAAGCCGTCATCCGGGCCACGGCGGAAGCGGCGGAGTTTGACGGGCTGTATCAGCAGTATCTGGAAAATCCGGGCAGCGTCATGGACGGGATCTTCCGGGAACGGGTGAGCCAGGTGCTTTTGCAGATGGGAGCCACGGTGGTGGTGCCGGAGGAAGGCCAGCCGCCCAGGATCATTTTGCCGTAGAGGGAAAGGGAAGAGGAAGGAAAGGCCCATGAAGAGCATAGACCATCTGGCGGAGGACGCCATCAAAGACCGTTCCCGGGAATATATGACGGAAAAGGACAAGAAGAGATTCGGCCGTGAGATCCGGAATTCCTCCGGGGCCCTGGCCTGCCTGCTGGCGGCCCTCATCTACCGGCGCTTCTTTCCGGAGCAGGACGCCACCGCAGGGCTGATCTATCTGGCGGGGGCCCTGATGGTGGGAGTGCCCATCTTCCTCACCGGGCTCCGGGGCTTTTCTCAGAAGAAGGTGGACAACGCCCTGGAGATCCTGGTGTCCATCGCCGTCATCGTGTGCATCCTGGACGGCCAGTATGTGCTGGCCATCCTCATCCCCATCATCCTGACCCTGGTGCATTTTTTAGAGGAAAAGAGCATAGTGGGAGGCAGAGACGCCATAGAGGGGCTGAAGAAGATGCAGGCGGCCACGGCGCTGCTCCTGGAAGGAGAGAACGAGAGAGAGGTGGACGCCCGGGAGCTGAAGGCGGGAGACCGTATCTTAGTGAAGCCGGGGATGTCCCTGCCCATAGACGGCACGGTGCTCACCGGAGTCTCCAACATGGACCAGCAGTCCCTGACAGGAGAATCCCTGCCCAAGAGCGTGTCCCCGGGAGACAAGGTATTCGCAGGGACCATCAACATAGACGGGGCCCTGGTGGTTTCGGTGGATAAGGTCTATTCGGACACCTCCTTCCAGAAGATCGTGCAGCTCCTGGAAGAAGCGGAGGGCATCGTCATCCCGGAGACCCGTATCATAGACCGCTTCATGATCTACTACATCCCCCTGGCCCTGGTGGTGGCCACCTTCGCCTGGCTCCTTTCCCAGGATGTATCCAAGGCGGTGGCCATTCTGGTGGTGAGCTGTCCCTGCGGGCTGATGCTGGTGAATTCCGCCCCCATGATAGCGGCCCTGGCCATGGCCACCCGGAAGGGGATCCTGATCAAGAACTCCAAATTCGTGGAGAAGCTGGCAGACGCAGAGTGCGTGGTCTTCGATAAGACAGGGACGGTGACCAGCGGGACCCTGGAGGCGGCGGGCTACCGGCTGGAAGAGGCGGCTTCCTATGATGAGCTGATCTCGGCGGCGGCCTCCGTGGCTCACAACTCCCTGCACCCGGTGTCCCGGGCCCTGTTCCGCCTCTGTGAGGACGGGGACTATGAGAAGGACTACCAGGTGACGGAGTACACGGGGCAGGGGCTCATAGGGAAGAAGGGGGCTTCGGAGATCCTGATCGGGAACGCCCGCTGGCTGGGGGAGCTGGGGTATCAGGTGAAGGACCCGGGGGATTCCGACGGCAGCGCCAGCTGGGTGGTCCGGGACGGGAGGGTCCTGGGCTGCGTGGTATTCCGGGACATCCCCAGGGAAGAGGCGCCGGCCATCATAGAAGAGCTGAAGGAGATGGGGATAGAGAAGACCTGCCTGCTGACGGGAGACAAGAGGCTGGCGGCGGAACGGATCGCCAGGGCGGTGGCCGTAGGGGAAATGTACTGCGAGCTGCTGCCGGAGCAGAAGCTGGAGAAGGTGAAGGAGCTGAAGGGGAGCTACGACACGGTGTTCATCGGCGACGGGATCAACGACGCCCCGGCATTGCTGGAGGCGGACGTGGGGATCGCCATGGGGGCCATGGGCTCGGACACGGCCATCCAGAGCGCGGACATTTCCCTCATGAACAACGACCTGACCAACATCCCCTATGCCATCCGCCTGGCCCGGCGCACCAGAAGGATCATTTACCAGAACATGGTGATGGCCTTCCTCATCAGCTTTGTCATGATTTCTCTTGCCGCCGCCGGGGTGATAGGAGCCCTGGCCGGCGCCTTTCTCCACAACATCGGCGCCTTCCTCATCCTCATCAACAGCGGCAGGCTGATGAAGCAATAGGAGAGCCCGG
>JAUNBO010000206.1 GCA_030527065.1 Bacillota bacterium
GCCGTAAAATTCTCTGGGACGAGGACAGACCGGCAAACCGCCCCCCTGACGCCCCGTGAATAGTAACGAAAGACCGGCAAACCGTTCCCTTGGCACCCCCCGTGAAAAGTCTTTTTAACCCCGTTTGGTGATGGGGACGTATTCCACCATAGGCTGTACGCACTTGTAGGCAGGCCGCATGATCTTGCCGCCGGCCACCACCTCTTCCACCCGGTGAGCACACCAGCCGGATACTCTGGCGGCGGCGAACAGGGGCGTGGCAATGTCCATGGGGATGTCCAGTGCGTTGTAAACGAAGCCGGAGTACAGGTCCACGTTGGCGGGAAGGGGACGTTCCAGTCCCTTCATTTCCTGGAAGATCTGGGCGCCCCGGTGCTCTATGAAATCGTAGAGCATGAAGTCGTCCATAAGGCCTTTGCTGGCGGCCAGGTCCCGGGCCATCTTCTTCAGCAGCACCGCCCGGGGGTCGGAGATGGTATAGACTGCGTGGCCCAGGCCGTAGAGCTTCCCGGAGCGGTCTCCCGCCTCGCCCTTCAATATCTTGATGATATATTTCTCCAGCTCCTTTTCATTGGTGATGTCCTTGACGTTGGCCTTGATGTCCCGCACCATGTTCAGCACCTCTATGTTGGCGCCGCCGTGAAGGGGGCCTTTCAGGGAGCCCACCGCCGCCGCAAAGGCGGAATAGGTATCCGTGCCCGTGGAGGACACCAGATGGATGGTGAAGGAGGAGTTGTTGCCGCCGCCGTGCTCCGCATGGAGGATCATGCAGATGTCCAGAAGCTTGGCCTCCTGGTCCGTGTATTCTCCCGTGGGGCGGATCATTCGGAGGATGTTTTCCGCAGTGCTCTTGTTGGCGTCGGGATAGTGGAGATGCAGGCTTTCATTGTGGTAGTAGGTCCGTTTGGCCTGCCAGCCGTAGGCGATGAGAGTGGGAAAGTAGCCGATCAGGTCCACGGACTGGCGCAGCAGGTTGGGTACGGAGAGGTCGTCCGGGTTTTCGTCATAGGAATACAGGGCCAGGATGCTCCGGGCCAGCTTGTTCATGACGTTGTTGGAGGGCGCCACCAGGATCATGTCCCGGGCGAAGCCCATGGGGAGGTCCCGCCGGGTAGACAACACGGACTTGTAAGCCTCCAGCTGCTTTTTGTTGGGCAGCACGCCGAAGAGAAGCAGATAGCTGGCCTCTTCGTAGCCAAAGCGGTTTTCGGCCCAGCAGGCCCGGACGATGTCCTCTATGTCCACGCCGCGATAGAACAGCTTGCCGTCTATGGCCACTTTCTTGTCGCCCACCACATCGTAGCCCTGGACGTCGCCGATGCGGGTAAGGCCCACCATGACGCCGGTGCCGTTGTTGTTCCTCAGGCCCCGTTTGACGTCGTACTGCTCATAGAGAGACAGTTCGATTTTATCGTGGATCTGGGCGTCTTTGGAGACTCTCTCGATGAATGCGTTTTCCAGGCCGACGCTGGAGATGGTCTCCTGCTTGGACGGACCCTTCTTTGTTCCGGGCCCGTCGCCGAAATAGCTGCCGGCGGTCTTTGCGTCTTTCCCCTTTTCTTTTCCTTTTTCTTTCCCTTTTTCCCCTTTGGAACCTCCCATGTTGTTCAGCAGGTTCTTTACGGGGCGCGTTTTGTCGGTGATCTTCTTTTCCATAAACCTTCTTGCCCCCTTTCAGTGGTCCATAAAATGAAAATGATGCTGCAGAACACAGTATCATTGGAGTGCGTTAAAGATATAGCGGCCCGGCGTGGGAGCTGCACCGCACTTTTGTTGCTCTCCTGATGTTTACGAGATTAGCTGGCGGGTTCGGGCGGAGTGCTGCCCGGCCGGCGATGCGGCTTCACCCCGGTGGGCGGGAAAATCCTGCAAACCAGAGATTTGCGGATTTCCTCCCACAAGTCTGCCGGCCATCTGCTCCTGCAAATGGGACAGGCTGGGTTGGTTCTCCCGTTCCGGGAATCCCCGGATTCAACATTTATGTATTCCGATCATGTCTTTTATGTATTGTATAGTAAAATACATTATACCCCAGATTGTTCCTGATTGCAACCATAGCTTCTTTAAAAAAACAACACGCTTCTTTAAAAAAGCAACAAAAAATGGTTGCCTTTCACGGGGG
>JAUNBO010000040.1:0-2325 GCA_030527065.1 Bacillota bacterium
CTTTATAGGGATTTCCGTTTTGCAAGAGAAGAGAAAAGGGAGTATAATAAGAAATAAATAATCGGGGCGGGGCGGAAGCGGGCCTTCGGTCCCGGAATGGGGGGAGACTCCGATGAAGAATGAAAAAACGATGCAAATGATACTGACGGCCTTAATGACGGCGCTGATCGTGGTGGCGACCATCATTCTGATCATTCCCGTATCTTTTACAGGCGGCTACATACATCTGGGGGACAGCATGATCTTTCTGTCCGTGCTGATCCTGGGCTGGAAGAAGGGAGCCGTGGCGGCCGGCTGCGGAGCCGCCCTGGCGGACCTGATAGCGGGCTTTGCCATGTGGGCGCCCTGGACCTTCTGCATAAAGGCGGTGATGGCCGTCATCATGGGCCTGGTGATCTTCGCCCTGCAAAAAAGAAAAAAGCGGACCGGCCTCGCCGTATACGGGATCGCCGGCATGGCCACGGCAGGGCTGTGGATGGTGGCCGCCTACTTTGTGGCGGGAGGGCTTATGTACGGAAGCTTTGCCGCCGCCGCCCTGGGCATTCCCATGGATCTGCTCCAGTTCGCTGTGGGCTTCGTCATCGCCGCTCTGCTGGCTGCGGCCCTTATGAAGACCCCCGCCGCCAAATACTTCGCCTATAAGCTTCCGGGAAAGGAATGAGCAAAAAGGTTACTTTTCACGGAGCCGTCCTCCTGGCGCCCTTGAATAGTAACGGAAAAAGACCGGGAAAGGAACGGGCAAAAAGAAAAACTTGAACATTTGTTCGGAATGCGATATAATCAGAACACACGTTTGCGGGTTCTGATTTTTTCGTATGGGGCGGATGTCTGGGAAAAGACGGCCGGCCCGGAGCCCCGGGGAAGGCGGTGGGCTTGTTGGATGTTTATGAAAAGCTCCGCATATTGGCGGAGGGGGCAAAATACGACGCTTCCTGCGCCACCAGCGGGGTGAACCGGAAGAACAGCGGGAAAATGGGAAACGCCAGCTGCATGGGGGTGTGCCACTCCTGGTCGGCGGACGGCCGCTGCATTTCCCTGCTGAAGGTGCTGTTGAGCAACGATTGCGCATATAACTGCCAGTATTGCGTCAACCGCCGGACGGCGGAGGTGGAACGGGCCAGCTTTGAGCCGGAGGAACTGGCCTCTCTCACCATGGAGTTCTACCGCCGGAATTATATAGAAGGGCTGTTCCTCAGTTCGGCGGTGGAGGGGACCCCGGACCGGACGGCGGAACGGATGCTCCGCTGCCTCACTCTGCTGCGGGAAACCCATCTCTTCGCCGGTTACATCCATGTCAAGGTCATTCCAGGGGTATCGCCGGAGCTCATCGGCCGCCTGGGTATGGCGGCGGACCGGCTCAGCGTCAATATAGAGCTGCCTTCCCGGGAAAGCCTCGGGCTGCTGGCGCCTCAAAAGAAGGCGGAAGGGATTCTCACACCCATGAAGCAGATCACCGAGGCCATGGAGGAGCGCAGGCTGCTGCGGGGCGGGGGAGAGAGCCTTTTTGCAGGCAGCGGGGCGGATTTCAGGAAGGACGGCGGGAAGCTTTTGTTTTCGGGGGGCCGGAACGGCGGCCCGGCGGCCCTGGGGAACCAGGGGACAGAGGCGGCGGTTTCCGCATTTCCGGCGGTCACAGGAGAGCGGCGCTATCGGGAAAAATTCGCTCCGGCAGGCCAGAGCACCCAGATGATCATCGGCGCCTCTCCGGAAAGCGACCGGCAGATTTTGCGGCTGACAGAAAGTCTCTACCGGAATTTCCGCATGAAACGGGTCTATTTTTCCGCATACATTCCCGTCAATGAATCCCCCTTGCTGCCGGCTCTGCTGACGGCCCCGCCGCTCCGGAGGGAGAACCGCCTCTATCAGGCGGACTGGCTCCTGCGGTTTTACGGCTTCCGGGCGGAGGAAGTGCTGGACGAAGCCCATCCCTTTCTGGACCCGGACCTGGACCCGAAGATCAGCTGGGCCCTGCGGCATCTGGAGCAATTCCCCATGGAGGTGAACAAGGCATCTCTGGAAGAGCTGCTGCGGGTGCCGGGCATAGGCCCCGTGTCCGCCCGCCGTATCCTCCGTCAGCGGCGGCTGGCGGCGGTCCGGTTTGAGGATCTGAAAAAGATGGGAGTGGCGGTGAAACGGGCCTGCTTTTTCATCACCTGCAGCGGCCGGTATTATGGGAGCGGACTGCCGGAGCCGGAATACATAAAAGGAAAGGTGCTGGAGGAGGAGGCCATCAGGAGCAGGCTGCTGCCGCCGGAGGACCAGGTGCAGCTTTCCATGTTTGCGGGAGAGAGCGGAGCAGGCGCCTTGCCGTTCAAAGGGGCTTCC
>JAUNBO010000040.1:2425-7713 GCA_030527065.1 Bacillota bacterium
GGGAGGTCCGCCATGGTTGACTATCTGTACGACGGCAGCTTCAACGGGTTTCTCACCTGCGTTTACCTCCACTATTATGAAGAAAAGGCCGCCGGCATTTATCCGGCGGGGGCCTATCAGGGCTCTTTGCTCCGGGAGGCCCGGCCCGTGGAAACCAGCGGGGAGAAAGCGGCCCGGGTCTACCGGGCCATTGAAGAAAAAATCGGGAACGCCGCATTGGAACGGGTGTATAAGGTCTTTCTGTCCTCTGTGCCGGAGAAAGAAAATGCGGCGCTGCAATATTTGCGCCTGGGCTTCCGGATCGGCGGGAAGCTCTCGTCCCTCCACGGCCACCCCGTGGTGCTGGCGGCGCAGCAGGCCGCCCGCAAGGTAGACTGGGAAGTGGACCGGATCACGGGCATCCTGCGCTTTTCCGTCCTGGCGGCTCCTGCGTCAACTCTGGGAGCGGAGGTTTCCGCCGGTCCCGGAGTCGGCCCGCCTCTCCATGGGGAAGCTTCTTCCTCTGTCCCCACTTCCGTTTCCGGGCCGGACCGGGAGCTTCTTTACAGCCGCATCGAACCGGTCCACGATATTCTGGAGCTTTTGGGAGACCACTTCGCCGACCGCTTCCGGGAGGACCCCTTCATCATTCACGATCCCCCAAGGGGCAAGGCCCTTTTCGGCCTGAAAGGAAGCTGGTATGTGGGGCCTCTCCGGGAAGAAGACCTGCCGCCCCTTTCCAGAGGGGAAAAAGAATACCGCCGCCTCTGGCAAAGCTATTTCCGCAACATCGCCATAAAGGAGCGCACCAATCCCCGCTGCCAGCGGCAGTTCATCCCGTCCCGCTATTGGAAAAACCTGACGGAGATGCAGGGCGGTTTTTCGCCGGAGGAGACGGGCTACTATCCATAGGGCGCCAGGCGGGCCGTCCCCCTGGCGCCCCCGTGAAAAGCACTGACGGAGATGCAGGGCGGCTTTTCGCCGGAACAGCCGTTGACAAGGGGCGGGGAGCGAAATACAATGGAAGAAAAACAGAGGAAAGCGGAGTGGTTTCCCGCGGACCGCCGGCGGTCCGGAGAGACTCGTGAACCGCCGGCCCCGGAGGAACGGCGGCCGGAGAAAGGGGCGGGGCTATGTATGAAGGGCTGAAAAAGATCCTGGACAGAGGGCGGCGCATGGTGTTTTTTGGAGGCGCCGGCGTCTCCACGGAGAGCGGCGTACCGGATTTCCGCTCGGAAACAGGGCTGTACAACGCCATGGAAAGCTATGGAAGGCCGCCGGAGGAAATGCTGAGCCACAGCTTTTTCCTTCGGGAGCCGGACACCTTTTTCGACTACCACAAGCACAATATGATATATCCGGACGTGAAGCCCAACCGGGCCCATCTGGCCCTGGCCAGGCTGGAGCGGGAAGGAAAGCTGGCGGCGGTGGTGACCCAGAACATAGACGGCCTTCACCAGATGGCGGGAAGCAAAACCGTCCACGAGCTGCATGGCTCCGTCCAGCGGAACTACTGCCTGAAATGCGGCGCCAGGTATGGAGTGGATTACATTTTGGACGAAGCAAACTGCGTGGACCCGTCCGGGGAAAACAAGACCAGATGGGTCCCCTACTGCGAAAAGTGCGGCGGCATGGTGCGGCCGGATGTAGTGCTGTATGAGGAGCCTCTGAACGAGGAAGTGACAGGAGCCGCCATCCGGGCTATCATAGAGGCGGACGTGCTGATCGTGGGCGGCACCTCTCTGGTGGTCTACCCGGCGGCGGGTCTCATCAACTATTTCCAGGGAGACCGGCTGGTCCTCATCAATAAATCCGCCACCGCTTACGACCACCAGGCAGACCTGGTGATCCACGAGCCCATAGGGCAGGTGCTGGGAGCGTGCACCGGCTGCTGATCCTGAGCCGGGGGAAAGACCAAAAAGCGGCGAGATTTCAAATATTCTGAGTTTTACGGAGCCGGGAGAAAACATTGGCCTTTTTGAGTCCGGTATGATACAATACTGCTCAAAGACCGGAAGAAACAGCGTCGTCACGGCAGTGCGGCGTAATGGCGCCATACCGGCAGTATACTGTATACACCCCGTCTGCGGGAGCATATATTCAGGAAAGAAGAGGCAAATTCGTTTATATGAACATTCTCATCACCAACGACGACAGCATTTACGCCCGGGGGATCCGGGAATTGGCGGAAGCTCTGGCCCAGGTGGCGGAAATCTATATCTTTGCGCCGGATGTGCAGAAGAGCGCCTGCGGCCATGGCATCACGGCCAGAGAACCCATAGAGGTGACCGCTATGGACGTTCCCGGAACGGCGGGAGCCTGGAAGGTCACGGGAACCCCGGCGGACTGCGTGAAATTGGGGCTGGACCTTTTGAAAAAGGACGGGATCTCCGTGGATATGGTCTTTTCCGGCATCAACCACGGCGCCAATCTGGGCACAGATGTGATCTATTCCGGCACAGTCTCCGGCGCCATAGAAGGCATCATCAACAACATCCCTTCCGTGGCAGTCTCCGTGGACAACCATAACCCGGTCCATTTTGAAACCTGCCGGAAGATGGCTGTGGAGGCGGTCCGGGCCGCTGCCGGGAAGCTGGACGGAAGGACGGTGCTGAACATCAATGCGCCGGACATTCCCCACCGGGAGATAAAGGGCATCCGTTATACGGTGCAGGGGCCAAGGGAATACAGCGCAGCTTTCGTGCCTCATCCCGAGGCGGAGAACACTTATGTTTACGCCGGTGCACCGGTGCTTTACGACAATCTGCCGGAAAATATGGACGTGGTGGCGGTGCAGGACGGCTATGTCTCCATCACTCCCCTGCAGTTCGATCTGACCCGCCATCCGCTGACGGGCCGGCTGGCGGAATGGGGCTTTGCCCTGTAAACCGCTCCGGGCCGCGGAGGCCGGGAAAGGAAGCGTTATGGAAAAGAAAGTGCTGCAATTGGACAGGAAGGAAACCCTGCTGGTCCTGGTGGACTTTCAGGAGCGCCTGATGCCCGCCATGGCGGGAAAGGACGAGCTGGAGAAGGCGGCGGTGAAGCTGGCGAAGGGCTGCCGCATTTTAGGGCTGCCCGTGGTAACGACCCAGCAATACACCAAGGGCCTGGGCCCCACGGTCCCCCTTCTGCAGGAAGCCCTGGAAGACGCATACCGGCCCATAGAGAAAACAAGCTTCAGCTGCATGGGAGCCCCTGCCTTTGCGGAAGCGATAGAAGCGGAAAGAAGAGCGGGACGCTGCAGCATCGTCCTGGCAGGCGTGGAGACCCACGTTTGCGTGGCCCAAACGGCATTGGATCTGCTGGACCGGGGCTGGAACGTTTTTCTGGCGGCGGACTGCGTTGCGTCCAGAAAAGAGGAAGATAAAAAGTACGCCCTCCGGCGCATGGCCGGGGCGGGAGCGGTGGTCACCACCTGCGAGGCCGTCCTCTTTGAACTGCTGAAGGGAGCCGGAGAGCCCGGTTTTCGGGAGATCTCCGCTCTTGTGAAATAGCTGCTCCGGCAGCCGGCCTCCCCGGGGACAGACTTTCACGGCGCCGCAGGGAGCGGCCGGTCCCGAAGCCGGGGCGCCCCGTAAGGACAGAATTGCTATGTATATGTTTGAAAACCAAATCACCATAGAAAACAGGCCGGTCCTGGAAGAATACCTGAACGGCTTTGAATACAAGGGCTCGTCCTATTCCTTCACGGCCCTGTATATGTGGAGAGACATCAATCAGTTCAGCTGGCAGATACTGGGGGATCATCTCTGCCTTTCCGGCATCAGCCATCTGGAGCTGGACCAGCAGCAGGCCTTCCTCTTCATGCCCCTGACAAAGAACGGCGTCTACGAGCCCCGGGCCCTGCGGGAGACCATATTGGAGGCCAGAGAGATCTTCCGGAAGAAGGGACAGGACTTCAATCTGCGCCTGGTGCCCATCCATATGCTGGAGCAGCTGGACGCCGCATTTCCCGGGGAAATGCGCTGGCTGGACGACAGGCCCAACTACGATTACATCTATCTGACCCAGGACCTCATTGAGCTGAAGGGCAGAGATTACCACGCCAAGAAGAATCACCTGAACTATTTTCTGGAACACTATCCCTATGAATACAGGAGGATGGATTCCTCCATGGCGGAAGAGGCCATGGAATTCATCCGGACCTTTAACCGGCGCAAGGGAGAATTGTCCGCCTATGAGATGGAGCTGCTTCTCCACGAGGAAGAGGCCATGGACGATGTCTTCCGGAACATAGAGGCCGTGGGCTATCTCACCGGGGCCATCTATATAGACGGAAAGCTGGAAGCCCTGAGCCTGGGCGGCGCCCTGGGCCGCAAGACCGTCACGGTCCATGTGGAAAAGGCCAACGTAGAATACCGGGGCTTGTATCAGGCCATAAACAACGAATTCTGCAAGCACCAGGCGTCTCATGTGAAATACATCAACCGGGAGGAGGACATGGGCCTCCCCGGACTGAGGAAGGCCAAACTGTCCTACCGGCCAGTAAAGCTGTTGGAAAACTATATTGTGGTTTTCAAATAAAATGTGGGTTGGAGCTTTTGGGTTTATAAAGCAAGGAGGAAAGAACAGATGAGAGAAGTAGTGATCGTAAGTGCGGCGAGAACGGCCATCGGCAATTTCGGCGGGGCGTTGAAGGACGTGCCGGCAGCCAAGCTGGGCGCAGTAGCGGTGAAGGGCGCCATAGAAAGAGCGGGCATACAGCCTTCAGATGTAGAGGAGCTGGTCTTTGGCAGCGTGCTTCAGGGCGGCCTGGGGCAGAACATCGCCCGGCAGGTATCCGTGGAAGCGGGCATCCCCGTGGAAGTGCCGTCCATGACCCTGAACAAGGTCTGCGGCTCCGGCCTCAGAACCGTTTCCCTGGCGGCCCAGCTGATAAAAGCGGGAGATGCGGACATCGTGGTGGCCGGCGGCGTGGAAAACATGAGCGCAGCGCCTTACTATGCCCCCAACGCCCGCTGGGGAGCCAGAATGGGCGATACCAAGCTGATAGACATGATGGTCCACGACGGCCTCACGGACATCTTCAACAATTATCACATGGGCATCACTGCGGAGAACATTGTGGAGCAGTGGGGCATCACCAGGGAAGAGCTGGACGAGTTTGCCGCCAGGTCCCAGCAGAAAGCGGAAGCGGCCATCAAATCGGGAAGGTTCAAGGATGAGATCGTCCCCGTGGAGATCCCCCAGAGAAAGGGAGACCCGGTGGTCTTCGATACAGACGAATTCCCCCGCTTCGGCTGCACGGCAGAGGGCCTTTCCAAGTTAAAGCCCGCCTTCAAAAAGGACGGCGTGGTAACGGCGGCCAA
>JAUNBO010000040.1:7813-12219 GCA_030527065.1 Bacillota bacterium
GCCGTGGGCAGAGACCTGGGCATAGACGCAGAGAAGCTCAACGTCAACGGCGGCGCCATTGCGCTGGGCCATCCCATCGGCGCTTCCGGCGCCCGTATCCTGGTGACCCTGCTGTATGAAATGCAGAAGCGGGACGCCAAGTACGGTCTGGCCACCCTTTGCATCGGCGGAGGCCAGGGCACGGCGCTGGTGGTGGAGCGGTAGCTTTCCGGTTTCATTGACTGACGGAGAGCACGGAAAAAAGAAAAAGAAAAAGGGCGTCCGGGCTGCGGTGCTTAGATCCGCAGGGCCGGGCGCCCCTTTTTTTCAGGGGCAGAGAACCGCAGGGGCCGTGGGCCGTGGACCCTGAGGAAAGGCGTCAGGAAAAATGCAGGAGTTTTTCCGCAAAGCGGACGCCGGTTTCCAGGACGGCCTCATCGAAATCGAAGCGGTCCGAGTGCAGGAGCTCCGGGCCGCCGGTGCCCAGAAAGAAGAAGACGCCGGGAAGCCGCCGCTGATAAAAGGAAAAATCCTCTGCGATCATGGTGGGCTCTTCCAGCTCCAGGAAGGCGTCGGGGCCTAAAAAGGAAACCAGCCGCCGGTAAAGGGCCTCGTTGTTGTGGACGGGCAGGTAGGGGGGATGGAATTCCACCCGGAACCCGCAGCCTGTCTCTTTTTCCGTTTCTGCGGCCAGCTGCCGCAGCCTTTCCGTCACGGGCTCAAAATCCTTGTCCTCAAAAAGGCGCAGGCTGCCCTTGATGTGGGTGGAGCCGCTGATGATATTCCGGGCCGTGCCGCTCTGGAACAGGCCGAATTTCAAGGTGCCGGCCTTGCGGGCCGTCAGCTCCGCCGTAAGGCTTTCCAGGGTCCGGCAGACCAGCAGGCAGCCTGCGGCCAGGGCGTCCGGGGCGTTCTGGGACTTGCCCACATGGGTGCAGCGGCCCTCCACAAAGATGTTGACCTCTGAGGACAGAGCCATAAGGGGGCCGGGGCGGGCGCCGACCACATGGGCCGGCAGCCAGGGCCACAGGTGGAAGCCGAAAATCTGCTTCACCTGATAGGTTTCAAAAACCCCGGAATCGCAGATTTTCTTTGAGCCGCCGGTGGTCTCCTCCGCCGGCTGGAACACCAGAAGCACGTTGCAGGGGAGCTCCCGCAAATGCTCGTTTACATAATAGGCCAGCTCCAGCCCCATGGCCATGTGGCCGTCGTGGCCGCAGGCGTGCATCTGCCCCCGGTGAAGGGAGCGATATTCAAAGGTGTTTTTCTCCTCTACGGGCAGGGCGTCCATGTCGCTGCGAAAAGCGGTGGCAAAGGGCTTCCCGCCGTCGAAAAAGGCCAGGAGGGAGCGGCCTGCTCCTGTGATGAGGGTGCAATCCAGTTCCTGCAGGGCCTGGCGCAGATAGGCTTCTGTCAGGGGGAGCCGGTCTCCCAGCTCGGGGATCTGATGCAGGTCCCGGCGGAAGCGGGTGAGGCGTGTGAGGTCGGGCATGGGCGGCCTTCCTTTCTCTTACAGGGTCCGGGCTGCGGCTTGCACCACATGGAGGGTCAGGATGGCGGTGGTGACGGAGCCCACTCCGGCGGGGACGGGGCTGATGGCCTTTACCACCGGCTCCACCCGGGAAAAGTCTACGTCGCCGCAGAGGCCGCCCTCCGGGTCCGCATGGATGCCTACGTCTATGACCACCTGATCGGGATTGGTAAATTCCGGGCCCGCCATCCGGGCTTTTCCTGCGGCCACCACCAGAATCTCCGCCTCCCGGCAGACTGCCGGCAGGTCCTTTGTGCGGGTGTGGCATATGGTGACGGTGGCGTTCCGCTGAAGCAGCATCAGGGCGGCGGGCCTGCCGATGACGGTGCTGCGGCCCACCACCACGGCCCGGCGGCCTTCCGGCGCAAAGCCGTAGTGCTCCAGAAGAGCCATGGCGGCCATGGCGGTGCAGGGCGGATGCCCGGTGTCCGTGCCGGCATAAACGCCGGCCATGGAGGCCTCCGTGACGCCGTCGATATCCTTTTCCGGGGCCAGGGCGTTGCAGATCAGTGTTTCGTCCATGTGCCGGGGCAGAGGACGGAACAGAAGGACGCCGTGGACGGCAGGGTCTGCGTTAAGTTCTTCTATCACGGCCAGCAGCGCCTCCTGAGAGGCCTCCGCCGGCAGGCTCCGCAGGACTGCGTCCACGCCGTTGGACTGGCAGCGCCGCAGGGCGGCGTTTTCATAGGCTACATCGTCTTCCCGGGCGCCTACCCGGACAATGGCCAGCGTGGGCCGGACGCCTCTTTTTTTCAAGGACTCTGCCTCTGCCTGAACGCTGAGGCTGATGGCGTCCGCCACGGGTTTTCCTTTTAAAAGCTGTGTCATATGGGCGCCCCTCCTTAAAACAGTCCTGAAATCTTTCCTTCGGCGTCCACGTCGATTTTTTCCGCTGCGGGGACCCTGGGCAGCCCCGGCATGGTCATGATCTCCCCGGTGAGGGCCACAATGAAGCCGGCGCCGGAGGAGACCTTCAGGTTGCGGACCGTCAGCTTAAAGCCCCGGGGCGCTCCCAGAAGTTTGGGGTCGTCGGAGAAGCTGTATTGGGTCTTGGCCACGCAGACGGGGAGGCCGCCGTAGCCCAGGGCTTCCAACTGAGCCAGTTGCTTCAGGGCGGAGGGGAGAAGCTCCACATCCTCAGCCCGGTAGACCTTGGTGGCGATGGCCCGGAGTTTTTCCGTTATGGACTCATCGGAGGAATAGCAGAACCGGAAATCCTTTTCGGCTTCACAGAGGCGGACCACTTCCTCGGCCAGCTTCCGGCCGCCCTGGCCGCCCTGGGCCCACACCTCGGACAGGACCGCATTGACGCCCAGCTCTTTGCACCTGGCTTCCACCAGATCCAGCTCCGCCCGGGTGTCTGTGGGGAAGGCGTTGATGGCCACCACGGCCGGAAGTCCGTAGACCCGGGTGATGTTCTCCACATGCTGCAGCAGATTGGGGAGTCCTTTTTCCAGGGCGGGCAGGTTTTCGGCGTTCAAATCGGCCTTGGCCACGCCGCCGTGGTGCTTCAGGGCCCGGACTGTGGCTACGATCACCACCGCATCGGGGGTCAGTCCCGCCATGCGGCACTTGATGTCCAGGAATTTTTCCGCCCCCAGGTCTCCGCCAAAGCCGGCTTCTGTTACCAGATAATCGGAAAGCTTCAGGCCCATGCGGGTGGCCATGATGGAATTGCAGCCGTGGGCGATGTTGGCGAAGGGGCCGCCGTGGACGAAGGCGGGGGTGTGCTCCAGGGTCTGGACCAGATTGGGCTTCAGGGCGTCCTTCAGCAGGGCGGTGAGGGCTCCCTGGGCGTTCAGGTCTCCGGCGGTGACGGGCTTGTCGTCATAGGTGTAGCCTACGGTGATGGCGGAAAGCCGGGCTTTCAGGTCCTTCAGGTCTCTGGAAAGGCAGAGGATGGCCATGATCTCGCTGGCTACGGTGATGTCGTAGCCGTCTTCCCGGGGGGTGCCGTTGACCTTGCCGCCCAGGCCGTCCACCACAAAGCGGAGCTGTCTGTCGTTCATGTCCACGCAGCGCCGCCAGGTGATCTTGCGGGGATCCAGGCCAAGGCGGTTGCCCTGGTAGATGTGATTGTCCACCATGGCCGCCAGCAGGTTGTTGGCGGCGCCGATGGCGTGCATGTCCCCAGTGAAATGGAGGTTGATGTCCTCCATGGGCACTACTTGAGCGTAACCGCCGCCTGCAGCGCCGCCCTTCACGCCGAAGACCGGGCCCAGAGAGGGCTCCCGCAGGGCCACCATGGCTTTTTTCCCGATGAGGCGGAGGCCGTCGGCCAGGCCGACGGTGGTGGTGGTCTTTCCCTCCCCGGCGGGGGTGGGGGTGATGGCCGTCACCAGGATCAGCTTGCCGTTGGGCCGGTCCTTATGTGCCTCCAATATGCGGTAATCCACCTTGGCTTTGTGGTTTCCGTAAAGCTCCAGGTATTCTTCTCCGACGCCTGCATCGGCGGCGATGCGCCGGATGTCCTCCATAGGGGTAGCCTGGGCGATGTCGATATCGCTCTTGTGTTCCATTTTTTTTGACCTCCTGTGTGATATGTATTTGCAAAGGGCAGGCAGCTCCAAAAGGAGATCGCCGACAGCTTTGCCGGCGCCTGCCCGTCTGTCCGGCTCTTATTGTACCATGCTTTTTTCTCCGGGAAAAGAGTGAACTTTAATCGTCCTGTTTGCAGGGTGAAAAGAGGGGGAATTATGATATAATGAGCCCGACGGGGCGTGTTGGAGAACTCAGCGAATTGCACCACAATCTACCTCTGAATTCCAAACGGACCTGAATTCATCGATCAGAGATTGTGGTATAATAGTGCTTAATGATTTAGTACGGCGGTTTTCAGCGAAGGAAAAAGAAAATGAAGCAAATGGAAATCAAGGCCCGGGCCAAGATCAATCTG
>JAUNBO010000041.1:0-2681 GCA_030527065.1 Bacillota bacterium
GCAATAGGAGAGCCCGGAAGCGGTGTTTTTCACAGAGCGTCAGAACAGCGGCAGCCCCCGGGCTGCCGTAAAAAATTTTTTCAGGTAGTGACACGGGGGAAAAAAAGTGGTATAATACCGACTTAATCAAAAGAAAGCAAAACTCGGTAAAAGGAAAGGCGACGCCCATGGAACGCAGCACTTTGAACGGAAATCTCACAATGCTCACGGATTTTTACGAGCTTACCATGGCCAACGGCTATTTCCGGCACCGGATGAAAGATAAGATCGCCTATTTCGACCTTTTCTTCCGCAGCATTCCCGATGGCGGCGGCTTCGCCATAATGGCAGGGCTGGAACAGGCCGTGGAGTATCTGCAGAATCTGAAATTCACGGAAGAAGACCTTTCCTTTCTGCGGGAGACCGGGCTTTTCAACGAAGATTTCCTGGAATATCTGCGGAACTTTGAATTCGCCTGCGATATGTGGGCCATCCCTGAGGGGACTCCTGTCTTCCCCGGAGAACCGCTGGTTACTGTACGGGGGCCTGTTATGCAGGCCCAATTCATAGAAACCATATTGCTGCTGGCCATCAACCATCAGAGCCTCATCGCCACCAAGGCCAACCGCATCGTCCGGGCGGCGGCGGGCAGAGGGGTGATGGAATTCGGCACCCGGCGGGCCCACGGAGGCTCCGGAGCTGTTCTGGGAGCCAGAGCCGCTTACATAGGAGGCTGCATCGGCACCGCCTGTGCCCTGGCGTCCAGGGATTTCGGGATCCCGGCCCTGGGGACCATGGCCCACAGCTGGATCCAGATGTTCAACGATGAATATGAGGCATTCAAGGCCTATGCGTCCATTTATCCGGAGAACTGCACCTTGCTGGTGGATACCTATAACACCTTGAAATCCGGCGTCCCCAACGCCATCCGGGTCTTCCGGGAGCTGGGGCTCACGGACCACATCGGCATCCGCATAGACAGCGGAGACGTCACTTACCTGAGCAAACGGGCCAGGGCCATGCTGGACGAGGCCGGTTTCCCTCAGTGCAGGATCGTCATCTCCAATTCTCTGGATGAATACATCATCCGGGACGTGATTTTGCAGGGAGCCTGCATAGACGCCTTCGGGGTGGGCGAGCGGCTCATCACCTCCAAATCGGAGCCGGTGTTCGGAGGCGTGTACAAGCTGGCCGCCGTGGAGGAAGAGGGAAAGGTGGTCCCCCGGATAAAGATCAGCGACAACGTGGAGAAGATCACGGACCCGGGTTTCAAGACCGTGTACCGCCTTTTCGAGAAGGATACGCATAAGGCCATCGCCGACGTCATTACCCTGGATGGGGAGAAGATACCGGAGGGCAGCGAATACGAGATATTCGATCCCCAATTCATATGGAAGAGAAAGACCGTTTCCCACTTTTACGCCAAAAACCTGCGGGTGCGGATCTTCGATAAGGGGAAACTGGTATACTCCCTTCCTTCCATTGAAGAACTTCGGAACTACTGTCTGGCGCAGGTGGACACGCTCTGGGAAGAGATCCTGCGCTTTGAGAATCCCCACGAGTATTACGTGGACCTGTCCAGAGACCTCTGGATCATGAAGAACGAGCTTCTGGAAGAGCACCGGTGCTGAAGCCGGAGCGCCTCCCGCAGCACTCGTTGAAAAGAGCATGAGGAGCAGCGGAGGAAATGTTCCCCCGCAGGGAAATATCAACAGAAAGGCAGATGAGAACAATGAAGTACGATTTCAGCATAACCAGGACAAATTCTCCTAAAAATAAACCGGACCCGCATCAGCTGGCCTTTGGCACGGTCTTTACGGATCATATGTTCCTGATGGATTATAAAGAGGGCCAGGGCTGGCACAATGGACGGATCGTTCCTTACGGGCCCTTGTCCCTGGACCCGGCCACCGTTTTTTTCCACTATGCCCAGGGCATGTTTGAGGGGCTGAAGGCCTACAGGACGAAAGCGGGGAAGATCGTTTTCTTCCGGCCGGACATGAACGCAAAGAGGACCAGAAAGACCAACGAGCGCATGTGTATGCCGGACATTGAAGAGGAGCTCTATCTGGCGGCCATAAGGGCCCTGGTGGATGCGGACCGGGATTGGGTCCCGGCGGAGGAAGGGACTTCCCTGTATATCAGGCCCTTCATCTTTGCCTCGGAGCGCTTCCTGGGAGTCCGGGCTTCCAGGGAATATATATTCGCCATCATCCTCTCTCCGGTGGGTCCCTACTATAAAGGGGGCATGCAGCCCACCCGCATCTATGTGGAGGAGGAGTACGCCCGGTCTGTCAGGGGCGGCACCGGCTTTGCCAAAATATGCGGAAACTATGCGCCGGGCCTGCTGTCGGAGCAGAAGGCTCATGAGATGGGCTACGACCAGGTCCTCTGGCTGGACGGGGCGGAAAGGAAGTACGTGGAAGAGATCGGCACCTCCAACGCCTTCTTCAAGGTGGATGGCCAGCTCTGGACCGCTCCCCTGGAAAGCGGCACCATCCTGCCGGGCATCACCAGGGATTCCGTCATCACCCTGCTGAAAGAATGGGGCTATCCGGTCCTGGAGAAGCGCTTCACTATTCAGGAGATCTACGAGCTTTATGAAGCCGGCAAGGTGGAAGAGGTCTTTGCCACCGGTACGGCGGCGGTGATCTCGCCGGTGGGAGAGCTGCGCTGGGGCGAAAAGCAGATGTTTTTCAGCG
>JAUNBO010000041.1:2781-8763 GCA_030527065.1 Bacillota bacterium
CGGAAAGAGGCGGCGGAATTTCTGGAAAGCCGGGGCTTTTCCCTGCTCTCGCTGGAAAGCCTGCCGGAGGCCAGGCATGTGTTCACCCACAGGGAGTGGCATATGCGGGCCTGGCGGGCCCGGGTGGCCCCGCCGGCAGGACCCGCGAAGGAGGGAGGGGTCTTTGCCGGGGGCGGTGGCAACGATAGCGGCAAAGGCAGCGCCGCCGGGTTTTTGGCGGAGGAAACCGGAAGGGGCGGTGGCAGGGAGACCGGGCAGCCGTTATGGAGCCGGGATGTGACGCCGGAGCCGCCGGACCCGGTCTGGGCGGCCCCGGAAGAGCTGAGGGACCGCTATGCCCTGCCCTCTGCCTTTTCTTCCTGGATCTCCCAGTTGATTTCTCCCAGGCCCTGACGGGAAAGAAACTGATTGGCTCTGGAAAAGTGCCGGCAGCCGAACCAGCCGTTATGGGCGGAGAGAGGGCTGGGGTGAGCCGCCGTGAGGATCATATGGGCGGGGTTGGAGATCAGGGAGGCCTTGGCCTTGGCGTTGGCCCCCCAGAGCAGAAAGACCATGGGCGTTTCCCTCCGGTCCAGCAGCTCTATCACCCGGTCCGTAAAGCTTTCCCAGCCCTTGCCCTTGTGGGAGTTGGCTTCTCCCGCCCGGACGGTGAGCACCGCATTGAGCAGCAGGACGCCCTGGGCCGCCCAGTCTTCCAGACAGCCGTGAGAAGGAGGCTTTATTCCCAGATCTTTTTCCAGCTCCTTGAAGATGTTTACCAGAGAAGGGGGCTGAGGGACGCCTTTTTTGACGGAAAAGCAGAGGCCGTGGGCCTGGCCGGGGCCGTGGTAGGGGTCCTGGCCCAGGATCACGGCCCTGACCTTGCTGTAGGGCGTGTATTTCAGGGCGTTGAAGATATCGTACATGGAGGGATAGATGGTCCGGCTCTTGTACTCGCCGATCAGGAACTTCCGCAGCTCCTGATAATAAGGCTTGTCGAACTCTCCTTCCAAAAGCTGATCCCAGTCGTTTCCTATGTTTACCATATCCCGCCTCCTGTTATTTCGTTATATTGCCATCATATTACGGAAGCGGGAAGCCGTCAATAGGGGTCCACAAAAGGGACTCCCAGAAATTCCGTTACGGACAGGGCCAGATTCCGGGCGATGGCCTGGATGTTGTTTTCTATCCAGAGGGCGTCCTCCCAGTTATCGTGGTAGGCGATCTCCACCAGAACGGAAGGGGCGGCGGTGCGGCGAAGCTCCGCCAGGGAGGTGGTGGGCAGCACCGTCACCAGCTCCGGATAGGGGTAGATATAGCGCAGATTACCGGCGACGATCTCCGCCGCCGTGGCTCCGGGCTGGCTGCCTTCATAATAATAGACGTCCGGCCCCTGGAGCATGCCGGACAGATATTCCGGGGAGGCGTTGGAATGCAGGGCCAGGTGCAGGTCGTAGCCTCCTGCGTTGGAGGCCTCGATGGCGGCGGACAGGGGCTGGTCCGGGTCGTTCCGGGAAAAATCCACGTTGGAAGCCTGCAGATAGGGGATCATGGCGTCTGCGATGAGGTTCATGAAATATTCTTCATCTCCGCTGGTGATATATGGATTGAACTCCTGTGTGGAGGGGCTTAAAAAAACCGATGGCATAGGGGCTACCTCCTGATAAAAAAGTGTGGTATGATAGCTTATGACAGAAGCGGTGGGAATGTTTCCGCTTTTTGGGAGGATTTTATGGAAAATTGGTTGGAGCTGCCGGCGGGGTATCCGGGCTGGCTGGTGAATGTGGCGGGGGCCCTGGTCATTTTGCTCCTGGGCTATGCCGTCATACGGATCGTCACAGGGATCCTGAAGAAGACTCTGAAGAAGAGCAAGCTGGACCCGGCTCTGCATGTGTTCATCCTCAACTGTGTCCGCATCGCCCTCTGGGTGGTGCTGGTGGTGATGATGCTCAGCGCCCTGGAGGTGGCTACGGCGCCTCTGGTGACCATGCTGGGCGCTGCGGGGGCCGCCGTGGCCCTGGCCCTGAAAGACAGCCTGGGCAATTTCGCAGGGGGCATCCTCATCATTCTGAACAAGCCCTTCAGCCAGGGGGACCACATCCAGACCCAGGATGGAGAGGGCATAGTGGAGAAGACAGACCTTCTTTATACCACCCTGAAAACCTTCGATAACACCATGGTGATCATTCCCAACGGCCTCCTCACCGGCACGGCGGTGCAGAATTATTCCATGGCACAGCAGCGGCGGGTGGATTGCTCCTTCTCCGTGGCCTACAGCAGCGATCTGGCCCTGGTGAAGGAGACCCTGCGGAACGTGGCGGAGCAGGACCCCCGGGTCCTTCCGGAGCCGGAGCCCCTGATCTGGGTGGCGGGCCAGAAGGACAGCGCCATAGAGATGGCCCTGAAGGTCTGGTGCGCTACGGAGGATTACTGGGATCTGAAATACTCTCTGGAGGAACAGGTGAAGCTGGCCTTCGATGTGGCGGGGATAGAGATCCCCTTCCCGCAGATGGACGTCCACTACAGGAAGAGATAGAAAGAAGCCGGCGGGGCGGGGGCCCGGGAAGGGTGCGCCGGCGTCCTGCTTCGGCCCGGGGCCGGGAAAGGAAAAGAGGCTATGAGCATAGGCGGCGTTATAATGAGATACTGGTTGCTGGTGATGATCGCCCTGGTGGCGGCCTGGCTTTCCGGAGCCGACGTCAGCAATGTCAAGACCGTGGCGGTAATAGTGGGGGCGGTGACCATCTTTTACGTGGTCTTTTCCATATTGGTGCACAAGGGCAATCAGAAGCGCATGGCCAGGGCCCTGGCCAAAGAAGAGGCCCGGGAGGCCGCCGCAGGCCGGCAGAAGCCCCAGAAGAAAAAGAAAAAAAAGAAGTGAGGCAGAGGGGCAGAGGGCGACCGTCAAAAGGGCCCCGCCTGTTTAGCCTTTCGGTATCGCAGGTATCGTCTGACGGCGCTTGCAAGGATAAAGAGCGCCAACACAGACAGATAAGCAATCATCAGCAGAATCGTCCAGCGCAGCTGGGCGTCTTCCGGCAAATATACCATTGCAGATTTATAAATCATCCCCAAAAGGCCGAGGCAGACGATCATCTTCGGAAAAGCGGAAGGGTGGAGGCTGTCTGAAAATTCCCCGCATTCCGCCGCTTTTTTTGCTTTGAAGCGCCACAAATAATAGCGGCAGAGTTCAACGGGGAAGTACAGTAAAACGATGGCCAGAAGAAAATTCCTCCATAGCTCTCTCGGACTGGACAGGAGGGCGGCAGGATCCCTGAGCAGATCCGGATGAAGCGCAAGCCCGCAGAAAATGAAAAGGAAAAAAATGATCCAATAAGATGGTAAATAGCTCTTTTTTAAGGCCCGATGGATACTGTCCACCTTGAGCCGCGGGTCGGTCTCAATGGGCGTGGGATTTTCCTCCTCATTGTAAAATATCTGCACTTTTGACGATGCGCAGGCAAGCTGCCAGCCGCTGCGCCGGCAGAACTCATGAAAGACCTTCTGCTCTTCGGAGACGATCTCCATGTCAAAGGCGGCGCCCTGCGGATAGCAGGACACAGTGAAATGCAACTTCGCCGGAGAGATTCGTCGGTAAACATAGGTCCAGCCCCCGAACCCGATTTTTTGGATGAGCCAGCCTTCCGCAGCCATTTTTTCCAGATGTTTTTCGATGGCTGTGTACTCATAAGGAGAATACAGGACCAGTTCGCATTTCGTATCTTTCATCTGCCTGCCTCCCCGCCAAAGAACCGGCGGTAATCCGACGCCTGGGCGCAAATCCTCTGATATTCCTTCTCCAGCATTTCCTCTCCCTTTGCCGTCAGAACATAGCTGCGCTTCCTGCCTTCAAGCTTTGTCTGGCGTATCATGCCGGCGTCTGAAAACTGTTCCAGCAATGTATAAAGAGTGCCTGAGCCTATGTTTACCCGTCCTTCCGTCATAGAAGGGACCTTGTCCAGGATGGCCATCCCGCAACACTCCTCGTTCAGACAAAGCAGGGTATAGAACATCTGCTCGGTCAGGGTTTGAAACTTCACCCGCGACATGAAGCTGCCTCCGTTTCTCGATATTCGAGTTTATTATATCCTCGAATATCGAGATTGTCAAGACGACATCTTCCATAAATCTTCCATAAAGGCGGACAGGGGTCTTAAATTTATGCCCTTGCATTCTGCTCCCGGATTTGCGTTGTTCAGGCTCACCGAGGCGGCAGGCTGCCGTCCTTTGCCTCGGTGGGCGGGGGTCCGTCATAAGCAAATTCTCTTCACCCTTCCTTTATGGGATGCACAGCCATTGTTCACAAGACAATCACCGGATTTTCAGGCTCATGATTTATATTGGAAGCGTACCTTCAGTTGACAAAGAAACATACAGTCTTATCAGCGGGAGGAAGAGCAACACTGCTTGTGTCATCGGCGGTTGCAGCTTTTAAAAGGAAAGCCGTCGAAAGGGTGAAAAGGAGGATATCAGGATGAAGCGTTATTGTTTGCCGCTGCTGGTGGCGTTGCTTGCTCTCAGTTTGCTGGGGGGGTGCGGCACATCGGATGAGTCGGCACAGACCGGCGCCGATGGGGAGGCCGGAGCCAGTGCGGGAGCGGAAGCCCTTGCGGACGCTGTAGCTCTGGTGACGGACATTCCCACCGTGCAGTACTTCACGGATGAAGCGATTGCAGAGGAAGATGTGGAAACGATCCTTAATGCAGGGGTGAATGCCCCCAGCGCCATGAACGGCCAGCCCTGGCATTTTACCGCCGTCACGGACCAGACGGTCCTTCAGCAGATTTCTGACGATATGAGCAGCGGCATGTCCTTCGGAGGCACTCCCCCATCAGGAGAAGGGGCTGCAGAGGGCGGAGAACTGGCCGAAGGTGCCGCAGAAAGCGCACAGCCGCCCGAGGGGGTAGAAGATGCGCAGCTGCCTGAGGGAGCTGCGGAGGGCGAACAGGCGCCTGAAGGCGTTGAAGAGGAGGCCGGAGCTTCTGCGGATGCCGAAGGGAGCGAAGGCGGGGAAGGAGCTGTCGCCGTGTCCAAAGCGGGTATTGCAGATGCGCCTCTGGCCATTGTGATCTCCTGCGCCGAGGGCTCTGAACTGGATGCGGGGCTGGCTTGCCAGAATATGTCGGTGGCGGCCCAGCTTTTGGGTTACGGCACCAAGATCATCTCCTCTCCCACCATTGCCCTCAACGGAGAACAGCAGGCGGAATACCGGGAGCTTCTGGGGATTCCGGAGGACCAGTCCGTGGTGGCGGTCCTGCTGGTGGGGTACGAGGATACTTCTGTGGACGAAAGTGTGGACGGCTATACGGGAGCCACCGAGCGCAACGCCCTGACCGATGTCGTCACCTATCTGTAGTGGGTCGGATGAAACAGTCCGGAAAGTGTTTGGCAGGTCTTCGCAATAAGCGGCAGCGCTCCGACGAATAAAGATATGCCGTTTTCAGAAGCCGGTCCCATCCGGGTCGGCTGCCTTGATAAAAGTGAAGAGGCCCCGTTTTCCGCAAAGGAAACGGGGCTTGCCTGCGCTCCGGACCCGGAAGGCGGCTTTTCGCCGGAGGCCGCCCTTCCCGGGCCGGTTTGTCAGTAATCGAAGGCGAAGGTGACGAACTTGATGTTGAAATAGTCGCAGACCACCACGTCCCCCGTCAGCAGGTCCTGGAGGAGGATGTAGCTCAGGCCCACGGCCAGGAGCTTTCCGACCTTGGAGACGATCTGAGTGGAGCCCACCAGAAAATCCACCCTGGCCTCCCGGCCGATCTGGGTACGGAGAAACCCGTTCATATATTGCAGGTCCTCATAGGTGAGGATCTCCTGATAGCCCGGCGGGAGCAGGGGATTTGCAGGAACGGAATAGGTGGGGTTGTTGGGGAGGACGTCCGGGATCTGGGGAATGGGCCGCTTTTCTGTGGTGGTGCCGTGAACGTTCACCAGCTCCGGCACAGGGTAAACCGGTATATTTTCTGCGATTTCCGGGCTGATGCTGCCTACGGCGGCGCCGGTGCC
>JAUNBO010000041.1:8863-12130 GCA_030527065.1 Bacillota bacterium
ATTTGCCGGTATCTGGAACACATAAGGGGAAGAGCCGGGGCTGATGATGGTCCATCCGCCCTGAAGAGCCTGCTCTATGAGGCTTTCCGTATCTCCCGGCGTCAGCTGCGTCACTCTGATGGAGCCTGAATCAGCTGTGTTTTCGTTAGCCATGAATTGACCTCTCTTTCTTTTTGCCTCCACTCAGGTTTCGGCATAATAAGATGTGGGAATATAAAAGCAATGATCCCCGATCCGATTGTGGATGACTCCCAGGCGGTAGGGAGGAAAATAGGTAAGGCACTCGGTGCTGTACGGATTGTAAAAATAAAGGGCGTTGTCCACCCCCGGCAGGATATTGCCGGCCAGGGCCCAGTCGGCTATGTCGTAATGGATCTCTTCGGGGTTCATATTGTAGATGTTCTGGGGATTGTAAACTCCGTCCACCGTCTCGGCGGCGCATACAAACTGCCCCTCCTGAAAGATGATGTTCTGTATGTTGGTCCCCCCATTGATCCGGGAAAAGGCCCCGTAGGGAACAGTGGCGCGGTTCATGACCACGGTGGCCACGGCCTTCATGCCGTTCTCGCCTTCCCCTCCCGCTTCGCATTGGATCAACCGGGCCAACAGCTCCCGTGTATCATAAGGCATGCTTCCTCCTCCTTCATCAGCCCGCTCCGTTTGCAGGGCAAACAGTTCGCTGCTTATACGGGCCCGCCCCGCCGCCCCAGGCCCTTACGGTGCAGTATATGAAAAAAGGAAAGGATTTGCGCCGGGAAACGGGGGAAAAAACACAGAAAACCGGCGGGACCCCGGGAGGGCTACTATTCAAGGGGGGCGCCAGGGGGGCGGCCCCCTTGGCGCCCCCGTAAAAAGCAACCCGGGAGGACCGCAGAATCGTCATGTATACATAAAAAAGGTCCTTGTTTTTTTGCCGCCGATGTATATAATAGAGTAATACACTTACAAAATGTGAGGTTCCAAGGGAAATAAACGGGAGGAAATAAAATGGCAAAGGTCAGGATCACGGAAACTGTTTTGCGCGACGGGCATCAATCCCTCATTGCCACGCGTATGACCACGGAAGAGATGCTTCCCATCTTAGAAGTAATGGACCAGGTAGGGTACCATGCGGTGGAAATGTGGGGCGGCGCCACCTTCGACGCCTGTCTGCGCTTTCTCAACGAAGACCCATGGGAGCGGCTGCGGACCATCCGGAAAAGAATGCCCAACACCAAGCTGCAGATGCTGCTGCGGGGGCAAAACCTTCTGGGATACCGCCACTATGCCGACGATATGGTGGAAGAATTCGTCAAGAAGACCATTTCCAACGGGATAGACATCATTCGGGTCTTTGACGCTCTCAACGACCCCCGGAACCTGCAGAAGGCCGTGGAAACCGTGAAGAAAGAGGGCGGCCACGCCCAGGCGGCCATGTCCTACACCCGGAGCCCCATCCATACCAACGAGGTCTTTGTAAACATCGCCAAGGAATTTGCAGAGATGGGAGCGGACTCCATCTGCATAAAGGATATGGCGGGGCTTCTGGACCCCTATAACACTGCCGCACTGGTAAAAGATCTGAAAAAGGCGGTGAACGTGCCCATAGAGCTGCATACCCACGCCACCAGCGGCCTGGGGAACCTTTCCTATATGAAGGGCTGCGAAGCCGGAGCGGACATCATAGACACGGCCATTTCCCCCTTTGGAGAAGGGACCTCCCAGCCATCCACGGAGCCTCTGGTAGCCGCCTTTGCGGGAACGGAGTACGATACCGGGCTGAATATGGAGCTCCTCAACAAGATGGCGGACTATTTCCGGCCCATCCGGGAAAAGTACATCGAGAGCGGCCTCATGAGTCCCAAGCTCATGGGAGTGGATATCAACACCCTCCGCTATCAGGTCCCCGGCGGCA
Organism: Bacillota bacterium; assembly: GCA_030527065.1. Classification (GTDB taxonomy): domain Bacteria; phylum Bacillota; class Clostridia; order Peptostreptococcales; family Anaerovoracaceae; genus JAEELK01. Next base: position 10,758 of record JAUNBO010000041.1, read on the forward strand.
TGCTCTCCAATCTGGTTTCCCAGTTGAAGCAGCAGAACGCCATGAATAAATTTGAGGAAGTGCTGAAGGAAGTGCCCCGGGTGAGAGAGGACCTCGGCTATCCGCCGTTGGTCACCCCCACCAGCCAGATCGTAGGCACCCAGGCCGTATTGAACGTGGTGATGGGAGAGCGCTATAAGATGGTGCCCCAGGAGGTCAAAATGCTGGTGAAGGGCCAGTATGGCAAAACCACGGTGCCCATCAAAGAAGAGATCATCAGGAAGATCATAGGGGACGAAGAACAGATCACCTGCCGCCCGGCGGACCTGCTGCCGGCGGAGTTGGACGCCATCCGTCAGGAAGTGGCCGAATGGGTGGAGCAGGACGAGGACGTTCTGACCAGGGCCATGTTCCCCAAGCCCTCCATAGATTTCTTCCGTTACAGAAACGCTCAGCGCAACCTGATAGACCACGGCCTCCTGGACGAGGAAAACATGGTTTATCCGGTGTAAGCGGCCGAAGCTTGCCGCTCCCTCCTCCGGGGAATCCCCTCAGCCGGGTGCGGTGAGTTGAAGCATTACCTCCAGCTTGTTGAAAAGACTTCTTTCCATGGCGCCGTACAGCGGCGCCATGTCTTCTTTCTTCAGATAGCTGCGGACGGCGGCATAGTATTCCTGTTCGCTGAGATTCAGGAGGAAGGGAGGGTAGCCCTCCCGCAGGAGCTGGTAATACATGAGGTTGCGGGCCATGGCTTCGGAGCAGCTGTAGAAAGGGTAGACCTCTATCAGGCGGTTATGCAGAAAGGCGGCCTTCAGGATGGGATTGCCCTGAAAATCCAGGGTGGCCAGCTGCCGGAAAAGGATGGAGAGCTGCTGGCCGACCTGATGGAAATGGGGGGGATTGTGGTCCAGGGCCAGCAGGACGGGGTTGTTCTCCCGGTACCGGGGGGCTGCTTCCCCGGTGAAAGCCATATACAGCCTTTCGCATAAAAGCTGGTCCGGGTCCTGCTCCATGGCGGCCAGATTCCGGGCGAGGCCCATCACCCTCCGGTAACCCTCCACAGAGAGATAGTGGCCCACAGGAACCTCCGCCGCCAGTTCTCCCCGAAGAAGACGGCTCACGTCCTCCCGGCGGACAGAGGGGTCATCCAGACGCATACAGGTAAACACCCAGTCCTCCCGGTCCATCTCGTCTATGCAGGCGGAGGCCTGGGGAGTCCAGGGCCGGCGATTGTTCAGGATCAGAAGCTTCTTCTTGATTTCGCGAAACATGGAAGATCACCTCCGTTGACCTGCCCCATGTGAGAGGCGGGGGGGCCGGCTGCAGCAGGCCTGCGCCGGGGGCCGGCTGTGACAGACCGGCTCCGGGGGCCGTAAATTTCTGATTTACAGAAT